>NZ_JBHXNP010000057.1:0-56352 GCF_042719495.1 Streptomyces sp. NPDC058525 | reverse complement strand
GCGGGACACTGGGAACACGCCGGAATCGGCCACCCACGTGGCTGCCATTGGCTCGGAGTGTCGGTCCGAACAACAACAGGCACTGGATAAAGAACCCCGGCGGCTCCGGAGACGACCACCCAGCCCCGCTCGGCGAGCCCGGCGGCCAGGGTCTGGGCCATGTGCGCCCCGTACGGGGTGCAGGCCCGGGCCCCGACCACGGCGACCGAACGCAGCGCCCAGGTCCGCAGGTTCGGCCGGCCCCGCAGCCACAGGCCCACGGGCCGGGCGTCCCCGAGGTCGTCGAGCTGCGTGGGCCACTCCGCCGACCCGGGGCATACGAACCGGCCCCCCGACGCGGCGGCCGCCGCCAGGTCCCGCCGGGGTTCGGCCAGCGCGGCCCGTCTGCGGTACCCGGCGAGCCGCTCGGCCCCCGCCCCCGCCGGAGCCTGCGCCTCGGGCCCGGTCAGCATCCGTATCAGCCCGACCGCCCCGTACTCCCGCAGCCAGCGCCCGCCCCGCTCCTCCCCGGGCTCCAGCACCCGCGTCAACGCCGCCCTGGCCAGCAGCTCCCGCTCCCACTCCGCACCCCCGCCCCGGCAGGCCCCACCCCCGGCACCGAGATCACCACCCGGCAGCTCCGACCCCCCGTCCCCGCGACCGGTCCCGTCCCCGCAGTCGGTCGCCGTCCCGAAGCCGGTCCCGGCCCCGCAGTCGGCCCCCGTCCCGGGGTCGGTCCCGGACCAGCGGCCGCTCCCGGCCCCGCAGTCGGTCCCCGGCCCGGAGTCGGCCCCCGTCCCGGGGTCGGTCCCGGACCAGCGGCCGCTCCCGGCCCGGCAGTCGGTCCCCGGCCCGGAGTCGGTCCCGGTCCCGGGGCCGGTCCCCGTCCCGCAATCGGTCCCCCTCCCGGGGTCGGTCCCCGTCATGGCCCGGCCCCCGCCGCCAAGGTCGCCCCGCGGGCGATGCCGGTGCGCAGTTCCAGGGCGACGGCCACGTCCAGCGCGTCGGGCCGGTCGCGCCCCCGCAGGTCGGCGACGGTCCAGGCGACGCGCAGCACCCGGTCCAGCCCGCGTGCGGTGAGCAGCCCGCGCTCCAGGTCCCGCTCGGCCTGTGCCAGCGCTCCGGGGCCGGCCTGCCACCGGGTGCGCAGCTCCTGGCCGGGCACCTCGGAGTTGAGCCGCCACGGGGTGTCCGCGAGCCTGACCGCCGCGCGGTCCCTGGCCTCCCGAACCCGGGCGGCCACCGCCGCGGTGGACTCCCCGCGGCCGCCCTGCCCGAGCAGGTCGGACCGGGTCACGGGCTCGACCTCCACCCTGAGGTCCACCCGGTCGAGCAGCGGCCCGGACAGCCTGCCCTGATAGCGCCTGATCACCGAGGGCGGGCATTCGCAGCCCGCCCCGTGCAGGGTGTGGCGCCCGCAGGGGCACGGGTTCGCCGCGAGGACCATGAGGAAGCGGGCCGGCAGCCGCACCACCCCGGCCGCTCGGGCGATGACCACGTGACCCGATTCGAGCGGCTGCCGCAGGGCGTCCAGCGCCCGGCTGTGGAACTCGGCGGCCTCGTCCAAAAAGAGGATGCCCCGGTGGGCCAGCGAGACGGCCCCGGGCCGCGGGATCCCGTTGCCGCCGCCCACCAGCGACTGCATGGTCGCCGAGTGGTGCGGCGCGCAGTAGGGCGGCCGGGTGACGAGCGGTTCGCCGGGCGGCAGGATCCCGGCCACCGAGTGGACGGCGGTGACCTCCACGGAGTCCTGGCGGGTGAGCGGCGGCAGGATCCACGGGAGCCGTTCGGCCAGCATGGTCTTGCCCGCGCCGGGAGGCCCGCTGAGGAAGAGGTGGTGGCCTCCGGCGGCCGCCACTTCCAGGGCCCGGCGCGCGGTGTGCTGCCCGGCCACGTCGGCGAGGTCGGGGAAGTCCCCGGCGTCGCCCTGACCGGAGCGGCCGGGCGCCAGGCCCGTGCCCAGGCCCGCCCCGGGGAGGACCAGGCCGGCCAGTATCGGGTCGGGGCGGCCGGGCGGGTCCGGGGGCTCCTCCTCGGGGACCGGTTCGCCGGTCAGCACCGCGATCAGCTGGCGCAGGCTGCGCACGCCGAGCACCGAGACGTCCGGCACGAGCGCGGCCTCGGCGGCACACTGCTGCGGGACCACCACCTGCCGGTATCCGGCCTCGGCTGCGGCGAGGACCGCCGGGAGGATCCCGCGGACCGGGCGCACCCGGCCGTCCAGCCCGAGCTCGCCGATCAGGACGAGATCGGCGATCGCGGCCGGGTCGACCACCTCGGCGGCGCCGAGCACGGCGGCCGCGACGGCCAGGTCGAAGCCGGCTCCGGATTTCGGGACGGAGGCCGGGCTGAGCCCGACGGTGAGCTTCTTCTGCGGCCACGCCGCACCGGAGTTGACCACGGCGGCCCGCACCCGGTCCCGGCTCTCGACCAAGGTCTTGTCGGGCAGCCCCACGAGGGTGAAGGCCGCGACCCCGGGCTCCAGGTCGGCCTGGACCTCCACGACCACGCCGTCGACGCCCACCAGGGCCACCGAACAGGCTCGGGCGAATCCCATCAGGCCACCCCCCTGACGTGCTCCACCACGGGCGCACCGCGCCGCGGCAGCAGGACTCCGACCAGGTCGATGCGCACCCCGCCCGGCGGTGGTCCCCCGTGGTCGGCGAGCCAGCGCCCGGCGAGCACGCGTAAGCGCTCGGCCTTGCCGGGCCGCACGGCGGCCATGGGATGCTCGAAGGCCCCTGCCCGGCGGGTCTTCACCTCGCACACGACGAGGGCGTCACCGTCCCGGGCGACGATGTCGATCTCCCCGCCGCGGCACCGCCAGTTACGCGCGATCACGGTCATCCCGGCCTCGGCCAGCCGCCGCGCCGCGAGGTCCTCGCCGTACCGCCCCAATGCCTGCTGTGCCACGCCCTTCGCGTTCATCCGGCACCACCTCCGGTACCGACGATCGCGCGCCCCCGCCCACCTTGTGGATCTTGGTGGACAACTCCGCCGTTGTGGATAACCCGGTCACCCGTACGGCGGAGGAAACTCAGCTGCCCGGCAGTTCGAGGTCGCTCTTGTTGAGCTCCTCGATGTTCACGTCCTTGAACGTCAGCACCCGCACCTGCTTCACGAACCGGGCCGGCCGGTACATGTCCCAGACCCAGGCGTCGGCCATGGAGACCTCGAAGAAGACCTCCCCCTGGACCGAGTGCACCTGCATCTCGTAGTCGTTGGTGAGGTAGAAACGGCGTTCGGTCTCGATCACGTACTTGAACAGCCCGACGACGTCGCGGTACTCCCGATAGAGCTTCAGCTCCATCTCGGTCTCGTACTTTTCGAGGTCCTCGGCACTCATGGCATGTTCCCCTTCAGCCGTGCGTCCCCCTATTGTGCGCCAGGCCCCCGCGCCCCTAAACGATTTCCGGGGCCAGGACCACCGGCGCACCCGGAGGACCGTCGTCGAGCAGCGTACGGAGCAGCTCGGCGAGTCTGGTCGGGTACACCGTCTCACGTGCCGACAGAAGTTCCTCGGAGGTCCACCACCTGGCTCCGGAGACACTGCGCCGCTCCAGCTCGGTGAGCCCGCCCGGCTCGGTCTCCGTCTGGGCGGTTCGGGCCAGGAAGTACCACTCGTCCTGCTCCCAGCGGCGCCCGTCGAAGGGGAAGGAGCAGTACCGGTGCCACAGCACCGGCCCGAGATCCACCTGTGTGATCCCCGTCTCCTCCGCCAGTTCCCTGAGCGCGGCCTGCTCCCGGCTCTCGCCGTCCTCGAGCCCGCCGCCCGGGGTGAACCACCAGTCGTCCGCGGGGTCCGCCGGCTCGAAGCCGTGCAGCAGCAGGATCCGGTCCGCCGGGTCCAGGAGGATCAGCCGCGACACCTTCCGCGCGCCGGGGGACGGGGCCTGAGGGGAAGGGGCCTGAGGGGAAGGGGCCGCGGCCCCCGACGGGTCACTGGACACCGGCCCGCCCCCGCCGCCGCCCGCGCCCCAGAACCCGCACGAGGGGCCCGTACGCGGCGCCCAGCAGCACCAGCACGGCGCCGGCCGCCACGATCACGACCTGGAGCCGCAGCGGCCCGGGCCGGGAGGTTCCGCCGGGCAGCGCCTCGTACGTACGGGGCCGCTCCAGCATCGCCATGGAGGGCCAGGCCACGGCGTCGACCCGGGCACTGACGGTGGACCGGGGCACGGTGCCCTGCCCGGCCTCCTGGAGGTGGGCCCGGGAGTCCACGGAGGCGGCCCGGCGGTCACCGAGCAGGAAGAGGTTCCCCTCGGGAACCGTCACCTCGAAGGGGGTCCCGGGGGCCGCGGCCTGCCCGGGCGGCATCGCCAGTCCCGAGTCGGGCTTGGTGTGGTCGGCGTACGGCTCGTCGAGGGCGGTGCCGTTCACGCTGAGCTCGCCGCCCGCGCCGCAGCACTTCACGGTGTCGCCGCCGACGCCGACGACCCGCTTGACCATGGGCAGATCGCTCCACATGGAATCAGTAAAGATGACCACGTCACCGCGGCGCACCTCGCGGCCGTCGATGCGCTCGGCCAGCACCCGGTCCCCGGGCAGCACCGTGGGCATCATCGAGTCGGTGGGCACGGTGTAGGGCCGGTAGACCAGCGCTCCCCAGACGAAACCGCCGAGGAAGAGCGCGAAGCCGACGGCCACGGCGATGCCCGACAACACGTTGCCGAGACCACCGTGGCCGTCCTTGCCACTGCGTATTGCCTGTGTTCCGCCCATTGCAGCGCCCCCACGTCGGAGATCGTCGACCTGGGCGGCACCCTACCCGGCGGTACGGCCCGTGGTCAGCCTCCGCCGGCGCCACATGACCAGCGGTACGGCGCCCGTCAGCCCGAGCGCGGCCGGACCCAGCCCGACCGGGGTCAGCCCGGCGGCGCCGAGGCCCAGCGCGGTCGCCGCGGCCTGGTTGCCGATGCCCGGCTGGTCGAAGGTGTCCGGGATCGGGAGGGTGGACCAGCGGGTGATCGGCCACGCGACCACGACGGCCCGGCCGACGACCTTGTCCACGGGCACGAAGCCCTGGGTGGAGTCCTGCATGTGGTAGCGGGAGTCCTGGGAGTTCTGGCGGTGGTCGCCCATCACCCAGATCTTGCCCTTGGGCACGGTGAGGGGGCCGAAGGGGGCGTCGTCGCAGGGGGTGTTGCCGGGGAAGATGTACGGCTCGTCGAGCTCCTTGCCGTTGACGATGACCGGTCCCCCCTTCTTGCACTCGACCGTGTCCCCGCCGATGGCGATGGTCCGCTTGATCAGGTCCTTCTCGGAGGCGTCCGGCATCAGACCGATCTTGCTGAGGATCTGCTGGGCGAGGTTCGGCTCCGGGGTGGGCTCGCCGGACAGCCAGTTCGCCGGGTCGTGGAAGACGACGACCTCGCCGCGCTCGGGCTCGGAGCCGAACCACGGGGTGAGCTTGTCGACCAGCACCCGGTCCCCGCGCTGCAGGGTGTTCTGCATCGAGTCGGACGGGATCGAGAACGCCTGCACGAGGAAGGTCTTGATCAGCAGGGCCAGCAGCAGCGCGATGCCGATCAGGAGCGGAAGCTCCTTCCAGAACGAGCGGTGCGGGCGCGCCTTCGCTCCGTCCTCCTCGGCCTCGTGCCTGACGGCGTCGTCCGGCCGCTCCTCACCCTCGTCGCGTCCGGATCGTGCGCCTACCGCCACGTCCCCCACATCCACTCCTCAGTCGGATTTCGCCGCCCGCCCCGAACGGAAAGCGGGCCCTCCCCTCCCTTAACGAGCGGGAGTTCCCTAAGGCGCGGGAGACCCAGGACACACTATGCGAACGGCGGGGTCCGACGGCGCCGACGACGCCCCTGTGCCTCGCGTCGCGCCTGATCGGGGACCATCCGGAAGGTCGCGGGCGTGTCCAGCCGGCTCCAGTGCCCGAACGGCCAGGCGATCACCACGGCCTCGCCGACGACCTCGTTCTCGTCGATGGTGCCCTCGAAGGCCTCGTCGAGGTGGTAGCGGGAGTCGGCGGAATTGGCGCGGTGGTCGCCCATCACGAAGATCCGGCCCGGCGGCACCCGCACCTCGAAGCGGATCTCCGAGGGCGCGTTGCCCTCGTTCACGTAGGGCTCATCGAGCGGCGAGCCGTTGACGCTGACCCGCCCCCGCGCGTCGCAGCACTTGACGGTGTCCCCGCCGACGCCGATGACGCGCTTGATCAGGTCCTGCTCGTCCGCCGAGGGCAGCAGGCCGATGAAGGTGAGGGTCTGCTTGATCTGCTTGATGCCGACCGGGTCCGGGGCGGGCCGGGCGGCCTCGCGGGTGAGCCAGCCGCCGGGGTCCTTGAACACGACGACGTCGCCGCGCTCGACCTCGGAGCCGAACCACGGGGTCAGCTTGTCCACGAGCACCCGGTCGCCGATCCGGATGGTCTGCTCCATCGAACCCGACGGGATGTAGAAGGCCTGCACCAGGAAGGTCTTGAGCAGCAGGGCTATGCACAGCGCCACGACCACCAGCAGGGGCAGCTCACCCGCCCGGCGCGTGCGGCGGCGCCGCC
The DNA here is from genome assembly GCF_042719495.1 of Streptomyces sp. NPDC058525. Classification (NCBI taxonomy): domain Bacteria; kingdom Bacillati; phylum Actinomycetota; class Actinomycetes; order Kitasatosporales; family Streptomycetaceae; genus Streptomyces; species Streptomyces sp. NPDC058525. The sequence continues at coordinate 49,865 of NZ_JBHXNP010000057.1, read as the reverse complement.
GCACCCGGCGGGCCAGCCGGCGCCGCTCGGCCCGGCCGCCCTCCGCCACGACGGGTTCCGGCTCCGGCTCGGGTCTGCGCTCGGGCCCTTCGGGTTCCCGTCCGCCGCGCGGCCGCCCGCGGCTACCCATGGCCGCCGCCGGTCGTGCCCCAGCGCGACAGGGGCCAGCCGATCCACTCGGCCCGCCCGATCACCTTCTCCACCGGCACCATCCCCCCGCCCGGCTCCCCCAGGTGGTCCCGGGAATCCCGGGACTGGGACCGATGATCACCCATCACCCACAGGGTCCCAAGGGGTACGACGATCCGGAAGGGCACCTTCGAGGGCGCGTCGCCCGGGTAGAGGTACGGCTCCTCCAGCGGGACGCCGTTGACCTCGATACGGCCCCCGGCGTCGCAGCACACCACGTCGTCGCCGCCGACGCCCACGACCCGCTTGACGAAGTCGGTGTCGGCCGGCTCCGCGAGCCCGAGCGCCGAGGCCGCGCCGTGCAGCAGCTCGCCGACCGGATGGCCCGCGGGGCGTTCCCGTACGAAGGATCCGGTGCCGTCGAAGACCACCACGTCACCGCGGCGCGGCTGCTCGCCGAAACGGTACGCCAGCTTGTCGACCAGGACCCGGTCGCCGACCTCGAGCGTCGGCTCCATGGAGCGGCTCGGGATCAGGAACGGCTGGACCACGAAATTGCTGAACAGCAGCAGGAAGACGGTGCAGATCACGCCGAGCGCGCCGGCCCGCCGCCAGGTCAGCGGCCGGAGGACCGCGGACAACGCAAAACGCGACCGCCCCTCCCCCTCGACGGGGGAAGAGTGGCCGCGCTGCGTGTGAGGTGCTTCGGTGTCCATCGTGGGCGAGCCTATCCGGCCACCCCGGAACACCGGAGTGGACCTCAGTTGTCGCGCTTCTCCTTGATCTTCGCGGCCTTGCCGCGGAGCTCACGGAGGTAGTACAGCTTGGCGCGGCGCACGTCACCGCGGGTGACGAGCTCGATCTTCTCGAAGATCGGGGAGTGGACCGGGAAGGTACGCTCCACGCCGACGCTGAAGGAGACCTTGCGAACGGTGAAGGTCTCGGAGACACCGGCGCCCTGGCGGCGGATGACGACACCCTTGAACTGCTGGATACGGGAGCGGTTGCCCTCGATCACGCGGACGTGCACGTTGATCGTGTCACCCGGGCGGAAGGCCGGGACGTCCGAGCGGAGCGCGGCGGCGTTGACGCCATCGAGCAGGTGAGACATGTTCTTCGTCTGCTTTCTTCGCACGACGCCACAGGTCGCCGGTGCGGGTTTCCGTAGAGAATTCGGGAGCCGTGGAACCCGGCGGGCGACGGTCCCCCTGTGGCAGGGGCGTCCGCGAGCACACAGCAGCCGCCTATTCTTCCACGGCCCGGGGCCTGCGCCAAAATCGGCCGTCCGCCGACGGCGCCCAGCCCAGGATGGACAGGATCTCGCGGTCCTTCTTGTCGAAGGCGGAGGCCTCGCAGCGCTCGATCAGGTCCGGGCGGTTGCGGGCGGTCCGGCGGAAGGCCTCGTCCCGCCGCCAGCGGGCGATCTTCCCGTGGTGGCCGCTGAGCAGCACGTCGGGGATGCCCCGGCCGCGCCACTCGGGGGGCTTGGTGTAGACGGGCCCCTCCAGCAGGTTCGCCATCTCGCCGGGGGCGAAGGAGTCGTCGCGGTGCGATTCGGCGTTGCCGAGCACCCCGGGGAGCAGCCGGGCCACGGCCTCGGTGACGACCAGGACGGCCGCCTCGCCGCCCGCCAGGACGTAGTCGCCGATGGAGACCTCGTACACCGGCATGCGCGTGGCGTACTCGTCCATGACGCGGCGGTCGATGCCCTCGTAACGGGCCGGTGTGAAGATCAGCCAGGGCCGCTCGGAGAGTTCGACGGCCAGTTCCTGGGTGAAGGGCCGGCCGCTGGGGGTGGGGACGACCATGACGGGCCCGTGCGCGCCCGTCTCGTAGCCGTCGGCCAGCGCCGCGTCCAGGGCCTCGCCCCACGGGTCGGTCTTCATGACCATGCCGGGGCCGCCGCCGTAGGGGGTGTCGTCGACCGTGTTGTGCCGGTCGTACGTCCAGTCCCGCAGGTCATGGACGTGCACGTCGAGCTGGCCGCGGGCGCGGGCCTTGCCGACGAGGGAGACGTTCAGCGGTTCCAGGTACTCGGGGAAGATCGTGACGACGTCGAGACGCATCAGGCGTCGTCCCCGGAACCCTGGGCGTCCTCGTCACGGGTGGAGACGACGACCGCCTCGCGCTCGTCGATCAGCCCGGGGGGCGGGGTGATGACGCAGCGCTGCTCCTCCAGGTCGATCTCGGCGACGATCTCCTCCACGAAGGGGATCATCACCTCGGAGCCGTCCGGGCGCTCGACGATGAACAGGTCCTGCGAGGGCAGGTGGGAGATCTCGGTGATCCGGCCGATCTCGGTGCCGTCCTCCAGGACGACGTCGAGGTCCATCAGCTGGTGGTCGTAGTACTCGTCGGGCTCGTCGGGCAGCTCCGCCGGGTCCACGTCCGCGATCAGCAGGATGTTGCGCAGCGCCTCGGCGCCGGAGCGGTCCTTGACGCCCGCGAAGCGGAGCAGGAGCCGGCTGCTGTGCACCCGGCCGGTCTCGATGGTCAGCGGTCCCGCCGACGCCGGTTCGGTCCGGAGCACGGCGCCGGGGCTGAGCCTCAGCTCCGGCTCGTCGGTGCGCACCTCGACGGTGACCTCACCCTTGATGCCGTGGGCGCGGCCGATCCGCGCGACTACCAGCTCCACTGTTCGCTCTCCTCTTTGCGGCCAGCCCGCCGCCGCTCGCGCGGAGGTGGTACCTCTCCGTCGTGGCTTCTCAGTCCATGGTGGCTCTGCCCGCGGGCAGAAACGACTCGGGCCGGGGTGGGCACGAATGCCCTCCCCGGCCCGTGCCGGTGATTCAACTTCTCAGCGGACCTGGTCCACGTCGACGAGGTCGACGCGGATGCCCCGGCCGCCGATGGCGCCCACGACGGTACGCAGAGCACGTGCGGTGCGGCCGTTGCGGCCGATCACCTTCCCGAGGTCGTCCGGGTGGACCCGGACCTCGAGCACCTGTCCGCGGCGCAGGTTGCGCGAGGCGACCTGCACATCGTCGGGGTTGTCCACAATGCCCTTCACGAGGTGCTCAAGAGCCTCCTCGAGCATGCTCAGGCCTCGGTCGACTCGGCGGCGGCCTCAGCCTCGTCCGCCTTCTTGTCGGCCTTCTTCGCCTTCTGCGTGATGGCCTCGCCCTTGGCGTCGCCACCCTCAAGGGCCTTGGCGAACTCGTCGAAGGAGCGACGCTTGTCTTCCTTCGTCGCCGGCTGGAGCAGCGGCGCGGGGGCGGGGAGGCCCTTGTGGGCCTGCCAGTCACCGGTCAGCTTCAGGATGGCGAGCACAGCCTCGGTGGGCTGGGCGCCGACGGACAGCCAGTACTGCGCACGCTCGGCGTTGACCTCGATGCGCGACGGGTTGTAGGTCGGGTGGTAGATACCGATCTCCTCGATCGCGCGACCATCCCGGCGGGTGCGGGCGTCGGCGACGACGATGCGGTAGTGCGGCTGGCGAATCTTGCCGAGGCGCTTGAGCTTGATCTTGACTGCCACTGGAGTGGTGTCTCCTGAACTTGACGTGGTTGGGCACATGAGATGCCACGTGGGGTTGCGGTACTCGGGTGCCCGATGGACGCGTCAGCCGGAGGAGAGAGGGGTCCTATGCGACTGTCGAGTACAGCTAGCCATTGTGCCATACGCCTGCGGTGCTGCCGAGCGGGGTGATCCGGCCGCCGCCGCGGGCGGGCCCGCACCCCTCGCCCCGCGGGCGCGGCCCCGCCGCCCGGTCCGGTGGCGGGGGCGTCAAGAGGCCGCTGCCACCGCCACCTCGGGGATGCGGAAGGGCTTCATGCAGCCGCCGCAGACGATGGGCGCCTGGGCGAGTACGGAAGGGACCACCCGGACGTTGCGGCCGCAGTCGCAGACCGCCTTGACCCGGACGCCGCCGCCGGAGGAGCCGTGCCGGGCGGCCGGTCCGCGGAAGCTGCGCTTGGTGTCGGCGGCCGTGGCGGCCGTGTGCGCCTTCAGGGCGCGCTGGAGCCGCTCGATGGTGGGCCGGTAGCGCCGCTTCGCCTCGGGATTGAGCGCGACCAGTGAGAAGCCGCTGCTCGCGTGGGGCTCCTCGGAGTGGTCAAGCCCCATCTCCTCGGCGATCGCGAGGAATCTGCGGTTGTGGTAGCGGCCGGCGCGCGAGGTGTCACGGACACCGCGGGCGGCGGCGATGCCGTGGACTGCCTCGTGCAGCAGTCGCTCGAAGGAGAGCTCGGCGCCACAGGCGGACGAGGACTCTCCGATCAGGGACTCGGGCGCGGCAAGGTCAGGCAGCTCGGGGTGGTACCGCTGAATGTCGGCCCACGCCTGCGCCAGCTCTGCGGCGAGAACAGGTGGTGTCGTGCTCACGTCGTGACAACGAGCCGGGGTGCCCCGGTGTTCCGATTCCGGGCCATTCCAAATTTTTTGCACGTACCAGTCAGTTCACTCTCATGCGTCCTGACGAGGACGGGTGCGCCGATCTCAGGAGGAGTCGGTACGTAACGACGACTACGCCCCGGCACGCGGCGCGGGCCGCGCGCCGGGGCGCACAAGCGGATCAGTCGACCAGCGGATCAGCCGGTCTTCGCTCAGTACGAGCGCGCGACGATCGCGAGGGTACCGGGAGCGTCGTCCGTCTCCGGAACCGACCCGTCCTCGGCGATCAGGCAGCGCACGGAGACGGCCTGCTCGGCCAGCTTGGCCTCGCCCTCCGGGCCCAGGTCCGCCCACGGGATGCGCGCCCAGCCGCCGGCGATGGCGGCCTCGGCGGCCTCCTCGATGGTCGCGACGTCCGAGGTGCGGGACTCACGGCGCTCGCGGGACTCGCGCAGCAGCTGCGCCTGGTCCTCGTCCAGCACCTTGGGCAGCAGGTCGGCGAGGGCGTCGATCTGCACCGGGGTCTTCCCGCCCGGGATCCGGCGGGCCAGCATCGCGGTGCCGGCCTCCAGGTCGCGGGGGCCGATCTCGATGCGGACCGGAACGCCCTTGAGCTCCCAGTCCACGGCGCGGCGGCCGAAGGGGGTGTCCACGCGGTCGTCGACCTGCACCCGCAGGCCCTCGGCCTTGAGCTGGGCGCCCAGCTCGCGGACCTTCGCCACGGCCTCGTCGCCCTTGATCGCCATGACGACGACCTGGACGTGGGCCAGGCGCGGCGGGACGCGCAGGCCGTTGTCGTCGCCGTGGGACATGATCAGGCCGCCGACCATGCGGGTCGAAACGCCCCACGAGGTCTGCCAGACGAGCTCCTGCTTGCCTTCCTTCGACAGGTACTGCGTGTTGAAGGCCTTGGCGAAGTTGGTGCCGAGCTCGTGGCTCGTGCCCAGCTGGAGGGCCTTGCCGTCGCCCATCATGCCCTCGAGGGTGAGGGTGTTGATGGCTCCGGCGAAGCGCTCCTTGGCGGTCTTGCGGCCGAGCACGACGTCGATGCCGAGCACGTTCGTCATGAAGTCGCCGTAGACGTCCGTGTGGATGCGGGCGGCGTAGTCGCGGGCGTCCTCGTAGGTGGCGTGGGCGGTGTGGCCCTCCTGCCAGAGGAACTCGCTCGTACGGAGGAACACGCGCGGGCGCATCTCCCAGCGGACCACGTTGGCCCACTGGTTGATCAGCAGCGGCAGGTCGCGGTAGCTCTGGACCCACTTGGAGAAGTAGTCGTTGATGATCGTCTCGGAGGTGGGCCGGACGACGACCGGCTCTTCCAGCTCCTTGCCGCCGCCGTGCGTGACGACCGCGAGCTCGGGGGCGAAGCCCTCGACGTGCTCGGCTTCCTTCGTCAGGTACGACTGCGGGATGAACAGCGGGAAGTAGGCGTTCTGGGCGCCCGCGTCCTTGATCCGCGCGTCCATCTCCTGCTGCATCCGCTCCCACAGGCCGTAGCCGTACGGTCGGATGACCATGGTGCCGCGGACCGGACCGTTGTCGGCCAGCTCGGCCTTGTTGATCAGATCCTGGTACCAGCGGGGGAAATCCTCCGCCTGCGGGGTGAGAACGGGTGCCTTTGCCATGGCGCGAATGGTACGGCGCCCGGCGCGCCGAGCGTGAATCGGGTGGCTCGTTCCTCTGGACGCGGAGGCGGATGGGGAGTTCTCTGTCAACGGGGGCAAGGGGGCGACACGGAATCAGGAGCGCTCTTTCTATGACACCGACGCCGACCGCGACGCTCGTCGCCCGGGACTGGGCCGAGATCCAGGAACGGATGCTGGTACCGCTGTACGAGGCGGTCTACGACCGGCTGGAGGTCGGGCCGGGAGACCGGCTGCTGGGCCTCGGCTGCGGGGCCGGGCTGCCCCTGCTGCTCGCGGCCGGGCGGGGAGCCGCGGCCACCGGCGTGGAGGCGGATCCGGCCCGGCGGGCGCTGGCCCGCGAGCGGCTCCTGGAAGTGCTGGCGGCTCCGCCGGCCGCCCCGGCGGCCGCGTCGGCGGACGGCCCGTACGACGCCCTGCTGGCCTTCTCGCCCGACCCGGCGGCGCTGGAGCGGGCCCTGCCCGCGGTCCGGCGCGGCGGGGCGGTGGTGCTGGCCGACTGGGGCCCGGCGGAGCGGTGCACCGTGCCCGCGGTCCTGGGCGGCGGGCCGGCGCCGCGGGATCTGGACGCGCTCGTGGAGCGGGCCGGGCTGCGCCCGGACGGGTCGGGGCGGGTGTTCTGCCCGTTCGGCTACGCGGACGTGGACAGCGCGGTGCGCGGGCTGCTGTCGACGGGGCTGTACCCCGTCGCGGGCACCGGCTCCGCCGGAGCCGATGCCGATGCGGATGCAGATGCCTATGCCGATGACGCGGCGCCGTTCGGGATGGCCGATCCGGCGCTGGCGGAGAAGGAGCTGGCCGTCGCCCTTCACCCGTACGAGCGGCCCGACGGGGCCGTTTGGCTGCCGAACATCTTCCGGTATGTGATCGCCCGGGTGGCCTGACCGGTACGGGTCAGCCGGTGGCGTGGCCCTTCGTCAGACGGGTGATGCCGGCGGCGGCGTACGCGGCCGCCTCGTCCAGGGTCTCGTTGGCGAGCAGGGCCTCGGCCAGGGCGTCGAGTTTCGGGCGGTTCTCGCGCAGCAGGCGGCAGGCCGTGTCGTAGCACTCGTCGACGATCCGCCGCATCTCGTGGTCCACCGCGTCGAGGGTGGTGGGCGCGGCGGACAGGCCGTACGGGCTGCCGCCGTCGGACGGGATGGCGGTGAGCTTGCCGACGCGGTCGCTCATGCCCCAGCGGCCGACCATCCCGCGCACGATGTTGGTGACCTGTTCGAGGTCGTTCTCCGCGCCCGTGGTGATGACGTCGTAGACCACGTGTTCGGCGGCCATGCCGCCGAGCGCGCCGATGATGCGGCCGCGCAGGTACGGCTCCGTGTAGGCGTACCGGTCGGCGTCCGGGGTGGAGAGGGTGACGCCGAGGGCGCGGCCGCGGGGCACGATGGTGATCTTGCGGACCGGGTCGGCGCCCGGCTGGAGCATGCCCAGGAGGGCGTGGCCGCTCTCGTGGTAGGCCGTGCGGCGGCGCTCCTCCAGCGGCATGACCAGGGCGCGCTCAGCGCCGAGCTGGACCTTCTCCAGGGCGTCGGACAGGTCGGACTGGGTGACCTGGTCCTGCCGGCGCTTGACGGCCAGCAGCGCGGCTTCGTTGGCCAGGTTGGCCAGTTCGGCGCCGGTCATTCCGGGGGTGGTGCGGGCCACCTGCTCGAGGTCGACGCCCGGGGCGAGCGGGATGTCGCGGGTGTGGATGCGCAGGATGGCCTCGCGGCCGCCCCGGTCGGGCGGGGAGACGACCACGGTGCGGTCGAAGCGGCCGGGCCGGGTCAGGGCGGGGTCCAGGACGTCCGCGCGGTTGGTGGCGGCCAGGACGACCACCCCTTCCGAGCCCGAGAAGCCGTCCATCTCGGTGAGGATCTGGTTGAGGGTCTGTTCGCGTTCGTCGTGGCCGCCCATGGCCCCGCCGCCGCCGCGCACGCGCCCGATGGTGTCGATCTCGTCGATGAAGATGATCGCGGGGGCCACCTTGCGCGCCTCGGCGAAGAGTTCGCGGACGCGGGAGGCGCCGACGCCGACGATCATCTCGATGAACTCGGAGGCGGAGGCGGAGAAGAACGGCACCCCGGCCTCGCCCGCCACCGCCCGGGCGAGGAGGGTCTTCCCGGTGCCGGGCGGGCCGGACAGCAGGACGCCGCCGGGCATCCGGGCGCCCAGCTTCCGGTAGGCCTGCGGGTTCTTGAGGAAGTCGACGACGTCGTTGAGCTCGCCCTCGACCTCGTCGATGCCCGCCACGTCCTCGAAGGTGGTGCGCGGTGCGCCCGCCTCCAGCTCCACCGGCTTCGGCGGCGCCTTGCGGCCCAGCGCGCCCATGCCGCCGCCCATCGCCGCGCCCATCCGGCGGGCGATGAACACCCACAGCAGGACCAGGAGCAGGATCGGGGCGAGGGAGAGCAGCAGGTTGGCCAGGAAGCTGCGCTGCACCACGACCGGGGAGGCGGTGACGTTGACGTTCTGCTTGGTGAGGTTCGCCCACAGGTCGTCGTCGGCGAAGGCGGGGCGCTGGGTGACGAACTTGGTGTAGTCGCCCTTGTCCCCGTCGGGCATCGGCTGCTTGGCCTTCAGCTGGCCCTGGATCGCGTCGCCCTTGGAGTAGATCTTCGAGACGTTGCCGTTCGCGACCTGCTTGCTGAACTCGGTGTACGAGATCGTCGGCTCGTCCCCCTCGTTGAAGAAGGACAGCACCAGGTTGGTGATCAGGTACACGATCAGGGCAGTGAGGATCAGCCCGCGCCAGCCGCCGGGCATCCGCTTCTTCGGCGGAGGCGCGGGCGGCGCGCCCTCGGAGCGCCAGGGCGTGTCGGCCCGGTCGCGGGGCGGTACGGGGGTGGGGGTGGGCACGGGGCGCCTCCTTCTGCCGTCCTCCCGGCAGACGATAAGCGACAAATCAACCCATTGCCCCTGCAGAAAGCGCAGGGCCCCGGTCGTGGGATCATGACCGGGGCCCTGCGCTTCCCGCCTGCGCGGGTGCTACTTCATGAACTTCTTGAACTCGTCCGGAAGGTCGAAGTCCTGGCCGGGCTGACCGCCCCCCGCCGGAAGGCCGAAGGGGTTGGCCCCGGGCGCGGGCTCGACGGCCTGCGGGCCCTGCTCGCGGCGGGCCGCGGCCGCGGCCTCCTCTTCCCTGCGCTTCATCGGGTTGCCGCTCTTGCGCTTGCCCTTGGCCTGCTTGACCTGCTTCTTCTGCCGGCCGGGGCCGCCGCCCATCCCGGGGATGCCGGGCATCCCGGGCATGCCGCCGCCCTGGGCCATGCGGGACATCATCTTGCGGGCGTCGAAGAACCGCTCCACGAGCGACTTGACCGCGCTGACCTCGGTGCCGGAACCCTTGGCGATACGGGCGCGGCGCGAGCCGTTGATGATCGTCGGGTCCTGGCGCTCGGCCGGGGTCATCGACTTGATGATCGCGGCGGTGCGGTCCACGTCGCGCTCGTCGATGTTGTTGATCTGGTCCTTGATCTGCCCCATGCCGGGCAGCATGCCGAGCAGCTTGGAGATGGAGCCCATCTTGCGGACCTGCTCCATCTGGGCCAGGAAGTCGTCGAGCGTGAACTCCTTCGGGCCCTTCTGCAGCTTGGCCGCCATCTTCTCGGCTTCGGCCTGACTGAAGGTCTTCTCGGCCTGCTCGATGAGGGTGAGCATGTCACCCATGTCGAGGATCCGGCCGGCCATGCGGTCCGGGTGGAAGGCGTCGAACTCGTCGAGCTTCTCGCCGTTCGAGGCGAACATGATCTGCTTGCCGGTGACGTGCGCGATGGAGAGCGCGGCACCGCCGCGGGCGTCGCCGTCGAGCTTGGAGAGCACGACGCCGTCGAAGCCGACGCCGTCGCGGAAGGCCTCGGCGGTGTTGACCGCGTCCTGACCGATCATGGCGTCGACGACGAAGAGGATCTCGTCGGGGCTGACGGCGTCGCGGATGTCCGCGGCCTGCTGCATCAGCTCCTGGTCGATGCCGAGGCGGCCGGCGGTGTCGACGATCACGATGTCGAACTGCTTGGTGCGCGCGTACTCGACGGAGTCCTTCGCCACCTGGACCGGGTCGCCGACGCCGTTGCCCGGCTGGGGCCCGTAGAACGCCACGCCCGCGCGGTCGGCGACGACCGAGAGCTGGTTGACGGCGTTGGGGCGCTGGAGGTCGCACGCGACGAGGAGCGGGGTGTGGCCCTGCCCCTTGAGCCAGAGGCCCAGCTTTCCGGCGAGGGTGGTCTTGCCCGCACCCTGGAGGCCGGCGAGCATGATCACGGTGGGGGCGGTCTTGGCGAAGCGCAGCCGCCGGGTCTCGCCGCCGAGGATCGTGACGAGCTCGTCGTTGACGATCTTGAGGACCTGCTGGCCCGGGTTGAGGGCCTTGCTGACCTCTTCGCCGCGCGCGCGTTCCTTGACGTTCGCGATGAAGGAGCGGACGACCGGGAGGGCGACGTCGGCCTCGAGGAGCGCGATACGGATTTCCCGGGCCGCTGCGTCGATGTCAGCCTCGGACAGCCGGCCTTTGCCGCGCAGGCCCTTGAAGGTATTCGCCAAGCGGTCGGAGAGCGTATCGAACACGGTGGTCGCGATTCCTCGGGTCGGGGGCGGTGGGTCGTCCCCAAGGGTATCGGGCCATGCCGCGTGGTGGACCCGGTGGTCCGATCCCGGGCGCTGCCCGGCCCCGCGCCTCAAACGCCGGCGGGGCTGGATTCGGCCGGATGGCCGCCTGCCCAGCGCGGCTCAAAGACCGGGGCTCCGCCCCGTACCCCGCTCCTCAAACGCCGGAGGGGCTGGCTTCAGCCGGCGTCAGCCGACCATTCCAGCCTCGCCGGCGTTTGAGGCGCGGGGTCCGGGGCGGAGCCCCGGCAACGGCTCCGCCGGCTAGGACAGGGCCGCCTGTACCGCACCTGCCAGGGCGGCGGCCTCCGCGGGATCCAGTGGCTTGCCGTCCGGGGACGTGACGTACAGCGTGTCCACGGCGTTCGCACCCAGCGTCGAGACGTGCGCGCTCCGCACCCGGACGCCCGCCGTCTCCAGGGCCCGCCCGATCCGGTGGAGCAGCCCCACCGCGTCCGGGGCGCGCACCTCCAGCACGGTGGCCAGCGAGGAGACGTCCGGGACCACCGCGACCCGGGGCGGCGGCGGGACCACCCCGCGCCTGCGCGGGTAGGCCGCCTCGCGGTCCGCCAGCTTCGACGGGACGTCCAGCGAGCCGTCCAGGGCCCGCACCAGGTCGGTGCGCAGCCTGGCCGCCTCGGGCAGCGCCCCGTACTCCGCCGCCACCCGCCACCGCAGCACCAGCACCTCGCCGAGCCGGTCCGGGAGCTCCACGGAGCGCAGGTCCGCCGCCCGGACGGTCAGCCGGTGCAGGGCCAGCACCCCGGCCACCGCCGGGAGGACCCCGGGCTGGTCGGGGACGGCCACGACCAGCTCCACGCCGACCGCGTCCTCCTCCTGGCGGGCGTGCAGCGCGAGCACCGGCTCCCCGGTGCGCAGGGCCTCCACCGCCACGCGCTCCTGCTCGGTCGTCGGGATCTCCGGCTCCCGCACCTCCTGCGGCGTCCCGCGCAGGACCGCCGCGACCCGCGCGACAAGGTCCGCGACCAGCGATCCCCGCCAGGCGCTCCACGCCGCCGGCCCGGTGGCCAGGGCGTCGGCCTCCGTCAGGGCGTGCAGTATCTCCAGCGTCCCCACCGACCCCACGGCGGCGGCGACCGAGCGGAGGGTCGCCGGGTCGTCCAGGTCGCGCCGGGTCGCGGTGTCGATCAGCAGCAGGTGGTGGCGTACGAGCGTGCCCAGGACGGCGACGTCCTGCGCGTCGAAGCCGACCCGGGCGGCGACGTCGCGGGCGATCGTCTCGCCCGCCACCGAGTGGTCCCCGGGCCAGCCCTTGCCGATGTCGTGCAGGAGGGCGGCCATCAGGAGCAGGTCGGGGCGGCCGACCCGGCGGGTGAGGGCCGAGGCGCGCACCGCCGTCTCGATGAGGTGCCGGTCCACGGTCCAGGTGTGGACGGGGTTGCGCTGGGGACGGCAGCGGACCCGCTCCCAGTCGGGCAGCAGCCGCGTGATCAGGCCCTCCGCCTCCAGGGCCTCCCACACGGGCACCATCGGCTCCCCCGCGCCCAGCAGGGTCAGCAGCTGTTCGCGGGCCTCCGCCGGCCAGGGCACCGGCAGCGGCTTGCCCTGCGCGGCGAGCCTGCGCAGGGCGTGCAGCGATACGGGCAGCCCCGCCTGCGCGGCTGCCGCGGCGAGCCGCAGCGCCAGGGCCGGATCGCGGTCGGGGCGCGCGGCCAGGGCCAGTACGGCCTCGCCGTCGGACTCCACGACCCCTTCGGCGAGCGGTGCGCGCGGGGCCGCCGCCGGGCCGCGGGTGCCGAGCAGGCCGCGCAGCCTCGGCCGGGCCGAGCACGCCCGCAGCACCCGCCCGACCTCCCGCCAGGTCACGTCGCCGGCGTACGCGACGACCCGCGCGGCCTCGTACACCTCGCGGAGCAGCGCGTCCGCGTCCAGCAGCCCGAGCTGCGTCGCGACCTGGTCCTGTTCCTGGAGCGCGAGCCGGTCGGTGGCCCGGCCCGTGACCAGGTGCAGGGCGTCCCGGGCGTCGAGGAGCCGCCGCCGGGCGTCGGCGAGGCCCTCGCGCGGGGCGTCCGCCAGCCAGGACGCCGCCACCGCCCGCAGCGCGGTGGCGTCCCGGAGCCCGCCGCGGGCCTCCTTGAGGTCGGGTTCGAGCAGGAAGCGGAGCTCACCGGCTCGCTCGGCCCGCTCCCGGCACAGGGTGTGCAGCTCGGGGAGGCGTTTGGCGGCCTGGTTGCGCCAGTCGGCCAGGACGGAGGTGCGCAGGCCCGCGAGCAGGCCGGCGTCTCCGGCGACCGGCCGGGCGTCCAGCAGCCCGAGGTGCACCTTGAGGTCCTCGGCGGCCGTCTTGCGGGCCTCGCCGGGGGTCCGTACGGAGTGGTCGAGGGCGAGGCCCAGGTCCCACACCGGGTACCAGAGGCGGTCGGCCAGCGCGCCGAGCCGCCGCGGCTCGGCCTTGCCGTCGTGCAGCAGCACCAGGTCGAGGTCGCTGCGCGGCGAGAGCTCGCCCCGTCCGTAGCCGCCGACGGCCACCAGGGAGGCGCCGCGTACGCCGGTCTCCCGGACGGCAGTCGTGAACAGGGCGTTCAGCCAGTCGTCGGTCAGCCCGGCCAGGGCGGAACGCCGCGAAGGCCCGGACCGCGACTCCTCCTGGAGGAGTCGCAGCCGGGCCGCGGCGTATCCGCTGGGTCCCGAGTCGGCCGTGTGGTCCGTGGTCTCTTCGACGCTCGTCACCCAGGAGCTCCGTTCACCTAGAGCGCGTCAGCGCCGCGCTCGCGGGTGCGGACCCGGACGACCGAGTCCACGGGGACGCTCCACACCTTGCCGTCGCCGATCTTGCCGGTGGCCGCGGCGCGCACGATGACGTCGATCACGTCGTCGGCGTCGGCGTCGTCGGTGAGCACCTCGATGCGGATCTTGGGTACGAGGTCCACGGTGTACTCGGCGCCGCGGTAGACCTCGGTGTGGCCGCGCTGGCGCCCGTAGCCGCTGGCCTCGGTGACCGTGAGTCCCTGGACCCCGAAGGCCTGGAGGGCTTCCTTGATCTCGTCCAGCTTGTGCGGCTTGACGATCGCGGTGATCAGCTTCATGCGTCAACCTTCTTGCTCGCGGCGGCGGCGGGTACGGGTACGGCGGTGCTCCGGGAGGAGGCTCCGCCGCCCGCTCCGCTGAAGTCGTAGGCGGTCTCGGCGTGTTCGACCTGGTCGATGCCGGAGACCTCGTCGTCCTCGGTGACCCGCATCCCCATCGTCTTGTCGAGGAGGAAGGCGAGCAGTGCGGACGCCACGAGAGAGTAGGCGAGGACGGAGAAGACTCCGACGGCCTGCTTGCCCAGCTGCTCCAGGCCGCCGCCGTAGAAGAGGCCCGCGACGTCGGACTGGACCCCGCCGGTGGCGAAGAAGCCCACGAGCAGGGAGCCGGCGACACCGCCGACGAGGTGCACGCCGACCACGTCGAGGGAGTCGTCGAAGCCGAACTTGTACTTCAGGCCCACCGCCATGGCGCACAGCACACCGGCGATGGCGCCGACCGCGATGGCACCGAGCGGGCTGACGGCGCCGCCGGCGGGGGTGATGGCGACGAGGCCGGCGACCGCGCCGGAGGCGGCGCCGAGGGTGGTGAAGGAGCCGTGGCGCAGCTTCTCGTAGGCGAGCCAGGCGAGCATGGCGGCGGCCGTGGCGACCTGGGTGTTGACGAACATGACCGCGCCGACGCCGTCGTCGTTGCCGAGCCAGGAGCCCGCGTTGAAGCCGAACCAGCCGAACCACAGGAGGCCGGCGCCGAGCATCACGAGCGGGAGGCTGTGCGGGCGCATCGGGTCCTTCTTGAAGCCGACGCGCTTGCCGATGACCAGGATCACGCCGAGGGCGGCGGCGCCGGCGTTGATGTGGACGGCGGTGCCGCCCGCGAAGTCGATGACGCCCATTTCGAAGAGCCAGCCGCCGGCGCCCCAGACCCAGTGGGCGACGGGGAAGTAGACGACGGTCACCCACAGGGCGGTGAACAGGGCCCAGGCGCTGAACTTCACCCGGTCGGCGAGGGCGCCGCTGATCAGGGCGGGGGTGATGACGGCGAACATCAGCTGGAAGACGGCGAAGACGTAGACCGGGATGGTGTAGCCGTCCCACAGCTCGGTGATGCCGATGCCGCTGAGGCCCACGTAGTCGGAGTTCCAGCCGATGAGGGAGCCGGAGTCGGTGCCGAAGGCGAGGCTGAAGCCGTAGAGGACCCACAGGATCGTGACGATCCCGAGGCTGATGAAGCTCATCATCAGCATGTTGAGGCTGCTCTTGACGCGGACCATGCCTCCGTAGAAGAAGGCGAGTCCCGGGGTCATCAGCATGACCAGGGCGGAGCAGATGAGCATGAACCCGGTGTTCGCGGCAGACAGCGTCGGGGCGTCTGCCGCGAGGGTCGTGATGGCTGATGCCATCGGCGTCTCCTCGTCGTCGGTACGTTCGCGTGCGGGCGATCGTGGGAACCTGAGCGGCGTTAAGGGGTCCGGCCTGATGGGGGGCTGGCCCGGACTGGCCGGTTATTGGCCCTGAGATTCGCGCAGGCCGGTTTCCGGCGGCGCCGCAAGGTGTTTCGTGCCCGTGACGAAGAGGTCGGGCGTGTTACGCGTCCATGAACGGACGGCGGGCGTTCAGCCGGCCGCGGCAGTACCCGGATGTCCTGGCTGGGGGAGCCTGATCGGGCTTCACGGGGTGACTGCCGCGGCCGGGGCCTCGGGGGCGGCCGGGTGGGCCGTCAGACGGCCTCCGCGGCTTCGGGGAGCCGGGCGGCGAGGATGTCGGTGAGCCGGACCACGTCGGCGACGTCGCCGTACTCACGGGCGGCGGTGTCGACGGTCTTGCGGAGCCGGGTGTTCACCCGCTCGGACCGAACCTTTTGCGCCACGTCGAGGGCCCGGCCGACGAGGACGGTGGCCTGTTCGGGCTCGCGCTGGAGCAGGTGGACGGTGGCCATGCCGATGAGGTTGAGGGCGTAGGAGCGCTGGTGCTCCTCGTCCTTCTCGAAGAGTTCGACGGCCCGCTCCATGACGGGTTCGGCGAGGGAGGCGTACGTGGGGCTGCGCCCGGCGACGTAGGCCAGGTCGCGGTACGAGTGGGAGTTCTCCCCGTTCAGCTCCGCCTCGGAGAAGAAGCGGATCCAGTCGGGTTCGGGCTCGCCCCCGAAGCCGACGTCGCCGAAGGTGTCCTCGGCCATCCGCACGGCCCGCTTGCAGCGGCTGGGCTGCCCCATGTTGGCGTAGGCGCGGGCCTCCATCGCATACAGCATGGCCTGGGTGCGCGGGCCGGCGCAGTCGCGGCTGCCGTACTGCGCGAGGTGGATGAGTTCCAGGGCGTCCTCGGGGCGGCCCAGGTGGATCATCTGGCGGCTCATCCCGGACAGGATGTACGAGCCGAGCGGCTTGTCCCCGGCCTCCTTCGCGGCGTGCAGGGCGAGGACGAAGTACTTCTGCGCGGTGGGGTGCAGGCCGATGTCGTAGCTCATCCAGCCGGCCAGTTCGGCGAGTTCCGCGGCGACCTTGAAGAGCCGCTTCATGACGGGGGCCGGGTGGTTCTCCTGGAGCAGGTCGGTGACCTCGTGGAGCTGGCCGACCACGGCCTTGCGGCGCAGTCCGCCGCCGCACTGGGCGTCCCACTGGCGGAACATGACGGTGGTGGCGTCGAGGAGGTCGAGCTCGGGTTCGGAGAGCCGGGGCGGGCGGGGGCCGTGGAGGGGGCCCGCCGGCCCCGCCGCCCGCGGTCCCGGGTCGGCGGCCGGGGCCGGGACGAGCCAGCGCTGCATGGGCTCGATGAGGGCGGGGCCGGCGGAGAGGGCGAGCGAGGTCCCGAGGAAGCCGCGGCGGGCCAGCATCAGGTCGCTGCGGGAGAACTCGCCGAGCAGTTCGACGGTCTGCGGGCCGGCCCAGGGCAGGTCGACGCCGGAGACGGAGGGGGTCTGGTGGGCGGTGCGCAGGCCGAGCTGCTCGATGGCGACGACGGAGCCGAACCGCTCGGAGAACAGCTCGGAGAGGATCCGCGGGACGGGCTCACGGGGCTGTTCGCCGTCGAGCCAGCGGCGCACCCGGGAGGTGTCCGTGCTGATGTGGTGCGCGCCCATCTGGCGGGCCCGGCGGTTGACCTGGCGGGCGAGTTCGCCCTTCGACCAGCCGCTGCGCACGAACCACGACGTCAGCTGGACGTTGCGGTCGGCGGATTCCACGGACTCCTCGCCCGTTCCGCTTGCGCCGTTGCCGCTCACTGGAACGCCCCCATCCGCTCAGCCTCTTCCACACGAACCCTGACGGGAACGGCAACCGTCGCCACGGACCTTCACGAGTCCTTCACGCATTGCCTCCGGCATACCCACGGATGGGTTTGCCTTCGGGGTTCGTGTACCGAAAGTAATCCTACGATCACCCCTGCCGCGAGGTCGATTCCAGAAACGCCACCATTCGCCACCCCTTCGAATGAACTCGCCACCGGCCAGGCGCGATTCACTTGACAGCAAGGTGAAAAGGGATCGGTGGACAGGAGTGCGCTCGGGGCGCACGCGGCGAGGAGTGCGCCGGTCCCGCCGATGCCGTAACCACCGGAGCGTCCGACCCGTTGGAGGGGGCATGGGCATGGGCTTCACGATCGGCGGCAGCCGTGGCACCAGGGAGTTCCGCTCCGGCGCCCGGCGCCGCGGCCGGACCTCGGAGTGCACGGCGGTGGCGGAGTACACCGGGCTGTGGGGCTGGGACGTGGTCCCCGGGGCCCGCGCCGCGGCACCCGCGCGCGACTGCTCCTGCGGGGACGCGCACTGCGCCGCCCCCGGGGCGCATCCGCTCGACTTCGCCCCCACGGTCAAGGCCGGGGCCACCCTGGACGAGGTCACCGAGGCCTGGGGCGAGCACCCGGGCGCGGCGGTACTGCTCCCCGTGGGCCGCTCCTTCGACGTCATCGAGGTCTCCGCGGAGGCCGGACGCCGCGCGCTGGTCCGGCTGGAGCGGATGGGCCTGCCGCTCGGCCCTGTCATCGAGACCCCGGACGGCAGGGCGCAGTTCTTCGTGGCCCCGGGCGCCGCGGCCGAACTGCCGCAGCTGCTGTACCGGATGGGCTGGGACGACGCCGATCTGGACCTGCGGGCCCTGGGCCACGGCTGCTACGTGACGGCCCCGCCCTCCGACCGGGCGGGGCTCGGCCAGGCCGGCTGGCTGCGGCCGCCCGCGCTCGACTCGGCCGGGGGCCCGCCGCAGGCCCGGCTGCTGCTCGGCACCCTCGCGTACATCTGCCACCGCTTCCGCCGGTAGCCTCCCCCCACATGCGGGTGCCCCCGCGTTCCGGCCGGAACGCGGGGGCACCCGCATGTGGGGGGAGGTACGGCTCTCAGTCGCCGATCAGGGCGTCGACGAACGCCTCCGGCTCGAAGGGCGCCAGGTCGTCCGGGCCCTCGCCGAGGCCGACGAGCTTGACGGGGACGCCGAGCTCGCGCTGGACGGCGACGACGATGCCGCCCTTGGCGGTGCCGTCGAGCTTGGTCAGCACGATGCCGGTGATGTCCACGACCTCGGCGAAGACGCGGGCCTGGGTCAGGCCGTTCTGGCCGGTGGTGGCGTCCAGGACCAGCAGGATCTCGTCGAGCGGACCGTGCTTCTCCACGACGCGCTTGACCTTGCCGAGCTCGTCCATGAGGCCGGTCTTGGTGTGCAGGCGGCCCGCGGTGTCGATGAGCACCACGTCGGCGCCCTCGGCGATGCCCTCCTTGACGGCGTCGTAGGCGATCGACGCGGGGTCGCCGCCCTCGGGACCGCGCACCGTACGGGCGCCGACCCGGTCGCCCCAGGTCTGGAGCTGGTCGGCGGCGGCGGCGCGGAAGGTGTCGGCCGCGCCGAGCACCACGCTGCGGCCGTCGGCGACGAGCACGCGCGCCAGCTTGCCGGTGGTGGTGGTCTTGCCGGTGCCGTTGACACCGACGACCATGATCACGCCGGGGGTGTCCTCGCCGCTCTCCGTCTTCACGGCGCGGTCGAAGTCGGTGCCGACCAGGGTCAGCAGCTCCTCCTTCAGCAGGGCGCGCAGGTCCGCGGGGGTGCGGGTGCCGAGCACCTTGACCCGCTCGCGGAGCCGGTCGACCAGCTCCTGGGTCGGGACGACACCGACGTCGGCGACCAGGAGGGTCTCCTCGATCTCCTCCCAGGTGTCCTCGTCGAGGTGCTCCCGGGAGAGCAGCGTGAGCAGCCCCTTGCCGAGGGAGTTCTGCGACCGGGCGAGGCGGGCGCGCAGCCGGATCAGGCGGCCGGCGGTGGGCTCGGGCACCTCGATCGCGGGCGCGGGCGGAGCCTCGACGACCGGGTCCTCGACAGCGGCCGGCGTCTCGAGGGCGGCCTCCGCGTCGGGGAGGACGACCTCCTCGATGGTCCGGCGCGGCTCTTCGACCGTCGGTGCGGCGTCCTCCCCCACCTGGGGTTCGGCGGGCGGGGCAGTGATGGTCGGCGTGCTCGACGGCGCCGTGGGCGGCAGCTGCTTCTTCTTGCGGCTGCTGACCACGAGCCCGCTGATCGCGCCGACCGCGACCAGGGCGATGACTACAGCAAGGATGAGGATTTCCATAACCCACCCAGTATCTGCCACAGCCGGCCCGGAACCCGGACCTTGGAGGTTCCCACCGGGCCGTAAGCCTCTATTTGTGGTTTTAGCGGCAAATCTACGATGATGAGCGACTCCCCTCCACTCCCTCCCCCACGGAGTACTGCATGTCTGCCGAAGAGACCGCGATAGAGACCCGCGGCCTGGAGCCGGTCCCGGACGGCGAGCGCGGCGGCCGGGTCCGCGAGCTCGTCCCCACCTGGGTCGCCGCCAACATCAGCGTGCTGCTGCTGACCATGGGCGCCGGACTGGTGATCTTCAACAAGCTCAACATCTGGCAGGTGCTGATCGTCGCGGTCGCCGCGCCGGTCGTCTCGTACGGGATCGTGGGCCTGATCTCGATCGCCGGGAAGCGGGGCGGCGCCCCGGGCATGGCCCTCTCGCGGGCCGTGTTCGGTCAGCGCGGCAACCTCTTCCCCGGCGCCCTCATCTGGGTGGCCCGGTGGGGCTGGGAGACCATCAACGCGGTCAGCGGCGCCTACGCCGTGCTGACCGTGCTCGACCTGCTCTTCGGCATCAAGAGCAACACCCCGCTGATCGTCGTCACCCTGCTGTTCTTCGTGGGCTGCACGTTCGTCGTCTCGGGCCTCGGCATCAACGCGCTGCGCGTCTGCTCCAAGTGGTCGACGTACCTCTTCGGCGCGTTCAGCGTGCTGGTCCTCGGGTACCTGGTGGCCACCACCGACTGGTCCGCCGTCTTCGGCAAGCCGGCCGGCTCCACCGCGATGATGATCGCGGGCATCGGCACCATCGCCGCCGGCGGCATCAGCTGGGTGCCCTCGGGCCCCGACTTCACGCGCTACCTGCCCCGCACCGCCTCCTCCAAGGGCATGGTCGGCGCGACGATCGGCGGCGCCGGCGTGGTCGTGCTGCCCATGGTCCTGATGGGCGCGGTCATGGCCGTCGGCACCCCGGACCTGGCCAGCGCCCAGGACCCGGTCTCCTTCATCGGCGAGCTGCTGCCGACCTGGATCGCGGTCCCGTACCTGCTCATCGCGCTCGTCGGCATGCTGCTCATCAACTCGATGTCCATGTACTCGGCCGGCTTCACCGCGCAGACCCTGGGCATCAAGGTCCCGCGCGCCTGGGCCGTCAGCGTCAACGCCCTCATCAGCCTGGTCTTCGGCTTCCTGCTGATGGTGGTCGCGACCAGCTTCTTCGGCTCCTTCATCTCCTTCCTGACCCTGCTCGCCGTGGCCTTCTCCGCGTGGATCGGCGTCTTCGGCGTGGACATGCTGCGCCGCACGGAGTACGACGGCCCCGCGCTGCTGGACACCACGCGCACCAGCGCCTACTGGTACAAGGGCGGTTTCGCCTGGCAGGCGATGACCGCGTGGGCCCTCGCCCTGGTCGTGGGCCTGCTGTTCACCAAGGTGGACTGGTTCAGCGGACCGCTCGCCGGCACCTGGATCGGCGAGAACGGCCTCGGCTGGGTGGCCGGCATCCTCACCTCGGGCGTGCTGTACGCCGTACTGCCGCGCACGGCGGCCCCGGCCGCGGCCGCTCCGGCCGAGGAGCCCGAGCTCGCCGGATCCCTGTCCAACTGACGCTGCGTCAGCTAACGTCCCCCTTCGCCCGCCCACCCACATCCGGCGAAGGGGGACTTCTCCATGCCCATCACCGTGGCCCGGTTCAATCTCGTCGACCCCAACGGCACCCCCGATTCCCTCTCCGCCCGCTACAAGGCGGCGCTGGAGATGGCCCGGTACGCGGACGACCGCGGCATCGACACCATCCAGACCGAGGAGCACCACGGCACCGGCAACAACTGGCTGCCCTCGCCCTTCGCCTTCGCGGGCGCGGTCTTCGGCGCCACCCGCCGGATCGCGGTCACCGTCTCGGCGATCATCGGCCCGCTGTACGACCCGCTGAAGGTCGCCGAGGACATCGCCGTGCTGGACCTGCTGAGCGGCGGCCGCCTGGTCACGGTCGCGGGCATCGGCTACCGGCCCGAGGAGTACGAGCAGCACGGGGTGGAGTGGGGGCGGCGCGGCCGGCTCCAGGACGAGCTGCTGGAGACCCTGCTGAAGGCGTGGACCGGCGAGCCCTTCGAGTTCCGCGGCCGCACCGTACGCGTGACCCCGCGGCCGTTCACCCGGCCGCACCCGATGCTCCTGGTCGGCGGGAGTTCGCAGGCGGCGGCCCGGCGCGCGGCCCGGCTGGGCCTGCCCTTCTTCCCGAGCGCGCACCTGCCGGAGCTGGAGGCGTACTACCAGGAGCGGCTCGCCGAGTACGGCACGGAGGGCTTCTGCATGATGCCCGCGGCCGAGACCCCGCTGCTGCACATCGCGGAGGACCCCGACCGGGCCTGGGCCGAGCACGGCGAGCGCTTCCTGCACGAGGCGGGCATGTACGCGTCCTGGCAGTCCAAGGACATCCGCAGCGCCGTACGGTCGGCCGCGCGCTCGGTGGCCGAGCTGCGCGAGGAGGGCGTGTACCGGATCCTCACGCCGGACCAGGCCGTCGACTACGCCCGGGGCGCGGGCGAGGCGGGGAACCTGGTGCTGCACCCGCTGTGCGGCGGGATGCCGCTGGACGAGGGCTGGCGCAGCCTGCACCTGCTGTGCGAACAGGTACTGCCCCGGCTCAAGGACTGAGCCGGGGCAGTATCGAGGAGAAGGGGTGGTGGCGGGGATGGTTACCCCATCTCCTCCAGCGCCTTGCCCTTGGTCTCCGGCACCCACTTGAGGATGAAGGGGATCGAGAGCACGGCGAAGAACGTGTAGATCACGTACGCGCCGGACAGGTTCCAGTCCGAGAGCGACGGGAACGTGACGGTGATGACCCAGTTGGCGATCCACTGGGCCGCCGCGGCGACGCCGAGGGCCGCGGCCCGGATGCGGTTCGGGAACATCTCGCCGAGCAGCACCCAGACCACCACGCCCCAGGACAGGGCGAAGAAGAGCACGAAGGAGTGCGCGGCGATCAGTGCGACCGTGCCCTGGGTGTCGGGCATGGTGATGTTGTCGCCGGTGCCCTCCTTGTACGAGAACGCCCAGGCGGCGAGGCCGAGGGAGACGGCCATGCCGACGGAGCCGATGAGGGCCAGCGGCTTGCGGCCGATCCGGTCGACGAAGATCATCGCGATCACCGTGCCGATGATGTTGATGATCGACGTGGTGAAGGAGTACAGGAACGAGCTGGTCGGGTCGATGCCGACGGACTGCCACAGCGAGGAGCTGTAGTAGAAGATCACGTTGATGCCGACGAGCTGCTGGAAGACGGAGAGGCCGATGCCGATCCAGACGATGGGCATGAGGCCGAACCGGCCGCCGAGCAGGTCCCAGAAGGTGGACTTGTGCTCGGAGCGCATGGCCCGGTCGATCTCGGCGACGCGGGCGTCGAGGTCGACGGACGAGCCCTCGACCTCCCGCAGCACCTCCTTGGCCTGCTCGGTGCGGCCGACGGAGATCAGGAAGCGCGGGGACTCCGGGATCACGAAGGACAACAGCCCGTAGAGGATGGCGGGGACGACCATCACGCCGAGCATCCACTGCCAGGCCTCCAGGCCGGCGAGCTCGCCGCGCTGGTCTCCGTCTGCGAGGTTCAGGATGCCCCAGTTGACGAGCTGGGAGATGGCGATGCCGATGACGATGGCGGCCTGCTGGAACGAGGCCAGGCGGCCTCGGTAGGCGGCCGGGGACACCTCGGCGATGTAGGCCGGGCCGATGACCGAGGCCATGCCGATGCCGAAGCCGCCGACGACGCGCCACATGGCCAGGTCCCACAGGGCGAACGGGAGGGCCGAGCCGATGGCGCTGACCGTGAAGAGGACCGCCGCGATCTGCATGCAGCGGATGCGGCCGATCCGGTCGGCGATGCGGCCCGCGGTGGCGGCGCCGATCGCACAGCCGATGAGTGCGGCGGCGATCACCTGGGCGAGGGCCTCGGAGCCGACGTCGAACCGTTCCCGGATGGCGACGACGGCGCCGTTGATGACCGAGCTGTCGTAGCCGAAGAGGAAGCCGCCCATGGCGGCGGCCGCGGTGATGAAGATGACGTGCCCGAGATGGTCGGGCTGCGCCGCCCGGCCACCGCCTGCGGCGGCGTTCGCTGTGCTGGTCAAGGTGCGCTCCTGGGCCCGGCGTCGGCTGCGGGCGGTGTGGGGGTGTGTGTCTATGCGCGTGTTCCTCTAGTGGCGCACAGCATGCGGCTCACCACCACCTGAACGTGGACACGGCACAGCAGAGCTTATGACTTCACTTTGTGAAGTCAATACCTCGTGAAAAATGCATCAAGCGGGGATGACTGACAGGTGGAAGCCGATCGAGTGTTCACTTTGTGAAGTGAACCTGGTCCAAAGGAGGTCAGCGCAGCCGCTGACTGATGACCTTGGAGACTCCGTCGCCCTGCATCGAGACGCCGTAGAGGGCGTCCGCGACCTCCATCGTCCGCTTCTGATGGGTGATCACGATCAGCTGGGAGCTCTCCTGGAGCTCCTCCATAATCCGGATCAGCCGCTGCAGGTTGGTGTCGTCGAGCGCCGCCTCGACCTCGTCCATCACATAGAACGGGCTGGGCCGCGCCTTGAAGATGGACACCAGCAGGGCCACGGCGGTCAGCGAGCGCTCACCGCCCGAGAGCAGCGACAGCCGCTTGACCTTCTTGCCCGGCGGGCGGGCCTCGACGTCGACGCCGGTGGTCAGCATGTTGTCGGGGTCGGTGAGGATCAGCCGGCCCTCGCCGCCCGGGAACAGCCGCGAGAAGACCCCCTCGAACTCCCGGGCCGTGTCCCGGTACGCCTCGGTGAAGACCTGTTCGACGCGCTCGTCGACCTCCTTCACCACTTGAAGGAGGTCGGCGCGGGTCTTGCGCAGGTCCTCCAGCTGCTCGCTGAGGAACTGGTGGCGCTCCTCCAGCGCCGCGAACTCCTCCAGCGCGAGCGGGTTGACCTTGCCGAGCTGCTGGTAGGCGCGCTCGGCCGCCCTCAGCCGCTTCTCCTGCCGGTCGCGGACGAAGCGGCCGGGAAGGTTCCGGGGATGCTCCGGGTCCTCGGGCAGCGTCTCGCCCTCGGCGGGCGGCGACGGCGGGACGGGCTGGTCGGGGCCGTACTCGGCGACCAGGCCGGCCGCCTCCATGCCGAACTCCTCCAGCGCCTTGGCCTCCACGGCCTCGATGCGCAGCCGCTTCTCGGCGCCGAGCACCTCGCCGCGGTGCACCGAGTCGGTGAGCTTGTCGAGTTCGCCCTTCAGGTCCCGGCCGCCGTTCCTGGCCTCGGCGAGCTCCCGCTCGCGCAGGCCCCTGGCGTGCTCGGCCCCGGCACGCTCCCCGTCGGCGCGGCCCAGCGAGACCTCGACGTGCGCGAGCAGCTGGCGGGCGCCGTCCGCGACGGCCCGGGCGACCTCCGCCTCGTGCCGCAGGCGGGCCCGGCGGCGCTCGGCGCGGGTGCGGGCCTCCCGTTCGGCGCGGGCCGCCCGGTCGAGTGAATCCGCTCTTCCGGCCAGCCCCTTGACCCGCTCCTCGTGGGTCCTGAGCTGGAGCCGGGCCTCCATCTCGGTCTGCCGGGCGTTGGCCCCGTCGGCGGCCAGCCGGTCCCGCCGGGAGGTGTCCGGCTCCTCCTCCGCGGGCATCTCCTCGGCCGTCGCGAGCTGCTCGGCGCACTCCTCCACGTCCAGCAGCGCCTGCTCCAGGGCGTCCTGGGCCTTGGCCGCCGCGGTGGCGCTGCGCTCGGCCTCGCCCGCGGCGCCCTTCGCCTGGCCGGCGAGGCGGCCGAGCTGCTGCGCGACCCCGGCCCGGGCGCGCTCCCCGGCCCGGCGGCTCTCGGCGAGCTCCTCGACCAGGGCCGCCGCGTCCTGCCGCCGTGCCTGCGCGGCCGCCTGGGCCCCGGTCAGCTCCCGGCACTGCGCGTCGAGCCGGTCCAGCTCGCCGGCCGCCTCGTCCACCGCGGCCTGCACCTCGATCAGGCTGGGCGCCCCGGCGGAGCCGCCGTGCGCGAGGTGCGCCCCGAGTACGTCGCCCTCGACGGTCACCGCCACCGCGTCGGGCCGCTCCGCGACGAGGGCCTCGGCCTCGTCGAGCGTCCCGACCACGAAGTGGTCCCGCAACACCCATGCGACGGCCCGCAGCGCCTCGGCGTCCCCACCGACCAGCTCCGCCACGGCCACACCGCCGACCACACCGATGCCGACGGCTCCGCCCACGGATCCGCCACCGCCGGCCGCATCACCGTCCGCCCCCGCCTCCACGGACCCGTGCGTCCCGGCTCCGACCAGCCCCCGATCCCGTGAGAGCGCGGGGTGAGGAAGCACTCCCCCACCCTCACCACCCTCACCGGAAACCCACCCGCTCACCCCCGCATCCACGGCCCCACCGGCCCCAGAACCCTGCCCCGGGAGGGAAGCCAGATCGGAGGCCGAACCCCCGCCCGGCAGAGCCCCCGATCCGGAGGCCGGGGCCTGGCCCGGCAGAGCCCCCGATCCGGAGGCCGGGGCCTGGCCCGGCAGAGCCCCCGATCCGGAGGCCGGGGCCTGGCCCGGGAGGGAAGCCAGGTCCGAGGCCGGGGCCTGGCCCGGCAAGGCCGCCGGCCCGGAGGCCGGACCCCGGCCCGCCAAGGCCCCCGGGGTGGAGGGCTGGGGTGGGAAGGGGGTGGGTGGGGTGATCAGGAGGGTGGCGCGGCCTGCGTCCGTGGTGCGGAGGTGGCGGATCGCCTCGGCCGCGGAGGCCGGGGAGGCCACCGCCAGCGCGTCCGCCGCCGAGCCCAGCGCAGCGGCCACCGCGACCTCGTACCCCGGGGTCACCGAGAGCCGCTCCGCCGCCGGGCCCAGCAGCCCGGCCAGCCGTTCCCGCGCCGCGAGCAGCGCACCCGTACCGTCCTTGCGCCGCAGGCCCAGCGCCAGTGCGTCCCGCCGCGCCGACACCGCCGCCCGCGAGCGCTCGGCCGCCGTCACCGCGTCCCGGGCCGCCGCCAGCGCGGCCTCCGCCTCGGCCAGCGCGGCCCGCGCGGCCTCGTACTCGTCCTCCGCCGACGCGTCGTCGAGGCCGCCGACCTCCTCCGCCAGGGCCTCGTACTCCTCCTGCGCGGCCACCGCCCGCACCTCGGCCTCGTCGCGCGCCGCGACGAGCCGGTCGATCTCGGCCTGCGCGGCACCGGCCCGGGAGCGGGCGGCGCCGAGCCGGCCCGTCAGCCGCGCCAGTGCCTCGCGCCGGTCCGCGATGGCCCGCGCCGCGTCCCGCAGCCGCCGTTCCTCCTCGGCCAGCTCCCGCTCCAGCTCCGTCCGGTGCGCCGCCGTGTCCTCCAGCGCGTACGAGGCGGCCTCCAGAGCCGCCGTCAGTTCCGCCTCCTGCTCGCGGATCCGCGCGGCCTCCTTCTCCATGTCCTCCGGATCGCGCCCCCGCCGCTCCTCCTCCACCGGGGCCGTCGCGCTCTTGACCCGCGCGTCCGCGAGCGACGCGGTCCCGCGGACCCGCTCGGCGAGCTGCGAGAGCTCGTACCAGGTCTGCTGCGCCCGCTGGAGCCGCGGCGTGAGCTCCCGCACCGCCTCCTCCAGCTCCGCCTCGCGCCGCAGCGCCTCCGCGAGCCGGGCCTCGGCGGCCTCCTTGCGCTCCTTCAGCGCCGCCTCGTCCGCGATCTCCGCGTCGAGCGCGCGCCGCAGCGTGACCAGGTCGTCGGCGAGCAGCCGCAGCCGCGCGTCGCGCAGGTCCGCCTGGATGACGGCCGCCCGCCGGGCCACCGCGGCCTGCCGGCCGAGGGGCTTCAGCTGGCGGCGCAGTTCGTCGTTGAGGTCCTGCACGCGGGCGAGGTTGGCCTGCATCGCGTCCAGCTTCCGCAGCGCCTTCTCCTTGCGCTTGCGGTGCTTCAGTACGCCGGCCGCCTCCTCGATGAAGGCGCGGCGTCCCATGGGGTCGGCGTGCAGGACGGAGTCGAGCTGGCCCTGTCCGACGATGACGTGCATCTCGCGGCCGATGCCGGAGTCGGAGAGCAGTTCCTGGATGTCGAGCAACCGACAGGTGTCACCGTTGATCTGGTACTCGCTGCTGCCGCCGCGGAACATGATGCGGGTGATGGTGACTTCGGCGTAGTCGATGGGCAGGGCGCCGTCGGAGTTGTCGATCGTCAGCGAGACCTCGGCGCGGCCGAGCGGCGGGCGCCCCGTGGTCCCGGCGAAGATGACGTCTTCCATCTTCCCGCCGCGCAGGGATTTGGCCCCTTGTTCGCCCATGACCCAGGACAGCGCGTCCACGACGTTGGACTTGCCGGAGCCGTTCGGACCCACGACACAGGTGATGCCGGGTTCGAAGCGCAGGGTGGTCGCGGAAGCAAAGGATTTGAAGCCGCGCAGGGTCAGGGACTTGAGGTGCACGCCGCCGGACTCTACCTTTCGCGTTCGGTTTCACCCATGAAGGTGCAGGGCACTACCGACGTTAAAGGAACCGGGTCCCCGCCCGGCCTCAGGCCGTGGGGCGCGGCGTCGAAAGAAAGAAGGGACGCCGGAGCGTCCCTTGCAGATCATGCGGGGCTGGTGTCGAGCGACGATGTGAGCGCGGATCAGGTGAGCGCAGGCTCCGCCTGGGGTACGTCGATCTCGATGCTGTCGAGCAGCGAGTCTCCGTCGTGCTGAGCGGCGGCCGCGTTCAGCGCGTCATTTTCGGACTGAATCCGTACGAGCTCGGACTCGAGGTCCTGGACGCGCTGCTGAAGCCGTCGCATCTCGGCGAGGAGTCGCGGGTCGGAACCGCCGACGTAACCGAGAAGCGCCTTTGCCATGATGGATGGTCCTCCACACTGAGTGACCGACCGAAGCGGTGTGGGTCGTGAGGGAATCGCACCCGCGGATGTCCGGCAGCGACTGTCAGTCACTGCGCTTACTACTGCCAACACTGCCAAACAGCTCAGGTGCGCGGGGCTTCCAGCGTCTCACCAAAAAGTTTGACGGTCAACACGATCACGCCCCGTATCGGCGGGCGGCCCGGGCCCCGCAAGGGGCGTGGAGATCATCCTCATCTCCGAGCCTTCCACGGATCGTCCGCCTCGGCAACGTGTCCGCGGAGAATGCGCAGATCCGACCGTGTGCGGACGGACTCAGGGTGTGATCAGTACATGATCAGCCGAAAGCTCAGCGGATCGCGAAGCCGTCGTAGCCACCGCGCGGTGTGCCCCAGATCTCTGTCACCCCGTCCACCCGGCCGGGCGTGTCGCCCGAGCACAGCCAGTCGAGCAGCCGGTGGCAATTCTCACGTTGACCTTCGGCCACCACCTGCACTCGCCCGTCGTCGAGATTGAGCGCGAAGCCGACGACCCCGCCGATCTCCAGAGCGTTCTCCCTGGTGAACCAGCGGAAGCCCACTCCCTGCACACGGCCGCGCACCCAGGCGATCAGGCGGACATCTTCATTCATGCGTGAACGCTAACCGGGCAAACACTTTCGGGGCACATCGCCCCCTTGTCCCATGGCGTACAGTCGCGCACCAATGAACTCACCCGTTTGGGTGAGTAAAGGACGATCTTGGTCTGGTAAGGAAAGGCACGACGCCGATGGGACGCCACGGACTCCACGCCGCACCGCGCCGCGGCGGCAAGCGCGGCACCGCCCTGCGCACCGGCCTGCTGGGCGTTTCGGTGGCCGTGGCCCTCGGTACGGCGGCCGTCACGACGGGCATGGTGCCGGTCGGCGGGTCCTTCCCTTATGTGGGTGTCTCCGGTTCGGGGTCCGGCGGTTCGACCGAGACCCGTGCGCAGGCCTCGCCGAGCCCGGGCGGCAGCTCCGTGGACCAGCAGGGGGGCCTCGCCAACCTGTCCGGCCGCGTCCCGACCGGCTCCGCGTCGACGAGCCCGCCGGCTTCCCCGTCCGCCTCGCCCTCCGCCTCCGCCTCGCCGAGCCCGTCCGCCTCGGCCTCCACGTCGCCCCCGGCTTCCGCCTCGGCCCCGGCTCCGGCGCGGCCGAGCAGCCCGCCGTCCGCCGCGCCGTCGACCAAGGCCCCGGCGAAGCCCGCCCCCGTGCCTCCGAAGCCTTCGACCGAGGCCCCGGCCACCCGGCCGCCCCTCGACGGGCACTCCGCCGAGGAGGCCGCCGTGGTCACCCTGGTGAACCAGGAGCGTGCGCAGGCCGGGTGCGGCCCCGTCCGGGCGAACCCGCCGCTCGCCGGCCTGGCCCGGGCGTTCAGCAAGGACATGGCCACCCGCGGCTTCTTCAGCCACACCGACCCCGACGACAACAGCCCGTGGGACCGCGCCGCCAAGGCCGGGATCTCGGGCCTGGGCGGCGAGAACATCGCCCGCGGCCAGGGCGACGCCGAGGCCGTGATGAAGGCCTGGATGAACAGCCCGGGCCACAAGGCGAACATCCTCAACTGCGAGTTCCGCACCCTGGGCGTCGGCGCCCACTTCGCCGCCGGCGGCCCCTGGTGGACCCAGGACTTCGGCTTCTAGGCACATCGCCCGCCGGTCGGTCGGACCTACCCCTCGGACCCCGAGGGGCCGCGGGCGGCTCAGACCGCGGCCAGCGCCGCGCGGCCCGCGACGACGACGCGGGTGTGCTCCGCGACGCGCCGGCCCAGGTGCTCGGCGGTCGCGATGTCGGCCTTGTGGACCGCGTCCGCACCCTCGTCGGAGTTGGTCTGGGCGGCGGCGCCGGCGAAGACGCCGAGGCGGTTGAGGTCGTTCTCCGAGGCGGTGCTCGCGTTCCAGCCCGGCTTCAGGCCCAGGTTGACCCAGGTCATGCCGTGCTGCGCGGCCAGGATCTGGAAGAACTGCAGGGTGTGCAGCTTGTCGCCGCTCTTGGAGGCCGAGTTGGTGAAGCCGGCCGCCACCTTGTCCTGCCACGCGTCGCCGAACCAGCGCTTGGACGTGGCCTCGGCGAAGACGTGGAAGGCGCCGGAGGCGGTGCCCATGTAGGTCGGGGAGCCGAACACGATCGCGTCGGAGGCGTCGAGCAGCGCCCACTGCGCGTCGTCGATCTCGTCGACCTTGATGAAGTGGACGGTCGCGCCCGCCTCGGCGGCGCCGTTGCGGACCGCCTCGGCGATGACGGCGGTGTGGCCGTATCCGGAGTGGTAGGCGATCGAGACGACGGGGGTGTGCGTGGTACCGGACAAGACGATCTCTCCTCGAACGTCCCCGCGGTCCGTGGAAACGGCGCGGCGGGGGAAGACTGCGACGAGAGAAAGAGAACCACTAACTTTTCGAAAGCGCAACCCATGGGTTAGCGCTGTGCGGAGGTACGCTCTACCCATGGACACACCATCCGGCCATGCCGAGGCCGCCGATCCCGAACTCCCGTTCGATGTCTTCGCGCGCGCGTGCCCGTCCCGGGAGACCCTGGAGCACGTCACCGGCCGCTGGGGCAGCCTCACCGTGGGCGCGCTGCGCGAGGGCCCGTGCCGCTTCAATGAGCTGCGGCGCCGGGTGGACGGCGTGAGCGAGAAGATGCTGTCCCAGACCCTGCACGCGCTCGAGCGCGACGGCCTCGTCCACCGCGAGGCGCAGCCGACGAACCCGCCGCGCGTCGACTACGAACTGACGCCGCTCGGCGTCGAGGTGGCGGACCGCCTGCTCTCCCTCATCCACTTCCTGGAGGGGAGCATGCCGGAGGTACTGGTGGCCCGGCGGTCCTACGACGGGACGCGCGGCGCCCGCTGACAGCGCGGGCAGAAGTAGCTCGACCTGTTCATCCACGGCCGGCGGCGCATCGGGGTGCCGCAGCGCCGGCAGGGCTCGTCCTCGCGCCCGTAGGCGTCGAGCGAGCGGTCGAAGTAGCCCGACTCGCCGTTCACGTTGACGTAGAGGCTGTCGAAGCTGGTGCCGCCGACCGCGAGGGCCGCGTTCATGACGTCCCGGACGTGGCCCAGGAGTTCCGTGCTCCGGGGGCGCGTGAGGGTGGCCGTGGGGCGCTCGTAGTGCAGCTTGGCGCGCCACAGCGCCTCGTCCGCGTAGATGTTCCCGACCCCGCTGATCAGCGACTGGTCCAGCAGCGCCCGCTTCACGGTGGTCCGCCGGCCGCGCAGTGCCAGGTGGTAGGCGCCCTCGTCGAACAGCGGGTCCAGGGGGTCGCGCGCGATGTGCGCGATGACGTCGGGCAGCCCGTCCGTGCTGTCGGCGGCGACCTCGTGCAGCGAGAGCCCGCCGAAGGTCCGCTGGTCGACGAAGCGCAGCTCGGTAGCGGAGCCGCTGCCGGAGTCGGTGAACCGCACCCGGATCCGCAGGTGCTTCTCGTCGGGGGCGTCCACGGGCTGCACGAGCAGCTGTCCGCTCATCCCCAGGTGCCCCAGGACCGACAGGTCCCGCCCGGCCAGCGGCAGCCACAGGTACTTCCCGCGCCGCTGCGGCACCCCGATGGTCTCCCCGCGCAGGCGCGCCGCGAAGTCGGCCCCGCCGCCCGGGTGGCGCCGTACGGCCCGCGGGTGCAGGACCTCGACGGCCTCGACGGTCCGCCCGGCCACCCAGCGCTCGAGACCCCGCCGCACGACTTCGACCTCGGGCAGCTCGGGCACGGTCTCTCCTCGGTGGCGGTGCGGTTCCTGGCGCTGCGGCCGAGCCTACCGGCCCCGCCGCGGGCGTCCGGAAACGGGACCGCACAAGCGACGGGATACGGAAACGGGACCGCCCCCGCCGCCTGCCGGGGCAGGTGACGGGGGCGGGGGAAACCCCGAAGGAAGGGTCAGGCGCTCGGCGCCGGGTCGGCGGACGTCGGCGTCCCGCCCTCCTCGGCCGGAGCACCGGCTTCGGCGTCCGCGGCGGCCACGGCCGCGGCCGCGTTCCGCTCGTCCGCCGCGGTACGGATACCGCGCCAGGCGGATTCCGCCGCCTGCTGTTCCGCTTCCTTCTTGCTGCGGCCGGTGCCGGTGCCGTACGAGACACCACCGACGCGGGCGGCAGCAGTGAAGGTCTTCTCGTGGTCCGGTCCGGTCTCCGTGACCAGGTATTCCGGTACGCCAAGACCTTCGGCCGCCGTGAGCTCCTGGAGACTGGTCTTCCAGTCCAGGCCGGCTCCGAGGTTCGAGGACTTCTCGATGAGCGGGTCGAAGAGCCGGTGAACCAGCTCCGAGGCCGCGTCGAGGCCCTGGTCGAGGTAGACCGCGCCGATCACCGCTTCAAGGGTGTCGGCGAGGATGGAGGCCTTGTCCCGGCCACCCGTGCCCTCTTCGCCCCGGCCGAGCCGGATGAAGGAGCCGAGTTCGAGGCCGCGCCCGACCTCCGCCAGTGCACGCGAGTTGACCACCGCGGCCCGAAGCTTGGCCAGCTGGCCTTCGGGGAGATCCGGGTGGGTCGTGTACAGCGTGTCCGTGACCACCAGGCCGAGCACGGAGTCCCCGAGGAACTCCAGCCGCTCGTTGGTGGGCAGACCGCCGTTCTCGTATGCGTACGAGCGGTGGGTCAGTGCACGCACCAGAAGGGCGGACTCGAGTCGATACCCGAGCCGCCCTTCCAGAAGCTTGTGGGACGAGGCCGCGTTGCTACTGTCTGCCTGCTTCTCAGCGTTGGACAGCTCAGACATTGCGCCTCTCACCAGCCGCTCAGACCTCGAGGACCTGGCGCTTGTTGTAGGTGCCGCAGCTCGGGCACGCAATGTGCTGGAGCTTCGGCTCCTGGCAACGCTCGCACGAAACCAGGGTGGGGACCGCAGCCTTCCACTGCGACCGGCGGTGGCGCGTGTTGCTGCGCGACATCTTCCGCTTCGGAACAGCCACGGCTACTTCTCCTGCTTCTCGGCGGCGCCCTGAACTCCGTCAGAGGCAGTGCCGCTCATGTTGTCCTTCTCGTCGTCCTGATCGGTCACGACGAGTCCTTGCAATGCCGCCCAACGGATGTCGACGGCGTCATGGTGGTGGTCCGGGTCATCGTTCAGGCTGAGCCCGCAATCGGGGCACAGTCCGAGACAGTCCTCCCGGCACACCGGCTGCAGCGGCAGTGCGAGCACCACCACGTCGCGCAGCACGGGTTCGAGGTCGAACAAGCCGTCCTCGAGGAAGAGCGTGTCCTCGTCGTCCTCGGCGTCGTCGGCCGGCTCCGCCTTGGAGCGGCTCCGGTCGTCGGCGTCAGGGTACGAGAACATCTCCTGGAAGTCCGCCTTGAGCTCGCGCTCGACGGACTCCAGACACCTTACGCACTCCCCGGTCGCCGATGCACGGACGGTGCCTGTGACAAGCACCCCTTCCATGACCGACTCGAGGCGGAGCTTGAGCTTCAGCGGGGCGCCTTCCGGCACTCCGATGACTCCGGCGAGACCGAGGTCCCCCGGTGCCGCGATCTCACGGGACAGCCGCTGCATGGCACCAGGACGCCGACCCAGCTCGTGCGTGTCGAACACGAGGGGGTTGCGGTGGTCGAGGCGGGTATTCAGGGCCGTTCCTGCTTTCACAGATCGCTGAAGATCAAAGTTCCGCCCGCACGTGGGCAGCATGGATCGCGGTGCATACGCGCGACCGAAGAGCCAGGATACCCGGCACGGCGCCCTGCGCCCAATCCGGACCTAGCGCCCCTGCTCGTACTGGCGCAGCTGATCCAGGTTGATCATGCTCGTGTCGAAGAAACTCGTCTCGTCGAGCGAGGGCTGCTGCGGCTGGGGCTGCTGGTACGCGGCGTACGGGTCGGGCTGCCGCGCATCGTAGTGCGCGGCGTAAGCCGCTCCGGTGGAGCCGGTGCTCGCACCGGAGTACGGGTCGGGCTGCTGCGCGTCGTAGTGCCCGGCGTACGGCGCCGCGGCGGATCCGGCGCCCGTACCGGCGTAGGGGTCCTGGTGGCCCTGGTAGGCGTAGCCGTCCTGGTGCTGGGGCTGCTGCTGGTAGCCGTACGTGTCGTACACCGGCTCGGGCTGCGCCGGGATCGGCACGTGCACCGGCTGGGGCTCGGCCAGGCCCGCGAGGAAGTCGGCGTCGCTCGCCGAGCGGGACTGCTGCACGCCCGCCGCGTCCTGGGCGGCCACGTGCGCGCCGAGCTCGTCGGTGGGCACCCGGCCCAGCAGCTTCTGCCGGCCCCGGCCGACGGCCTCCAGGGTCTTGGAGAGCACCGCCTCGAAGGTCGCCAGCTTGGTGTCGACGTACGCGTCCGCCTGCTGCCGCTGCGTCTCGGGGTCGTGGCTGCGCTCGGGCGCCTCCTCGTCCGGGTAGCCGTGCTCGTCCAGGCCCGGGCCGCGGCCGAGCAGCTTCTCGCGGCCGCGGTCCACCGACCCGATGGTCTTGGTGAGCACGACCTCGAAGTTCGCGAGCTTGCTGTCGACGTAGTCGTCGGCCTCGGCGCGGATCTCCTCGGCCTCCCGGCGGGCCTCCTCCAGGATCCGGTCCGCCTCGGACTGGGAGCGCCGCGCGATCTCGGTGTCGGAGATCAGCGAACCACGCTGGTTGTGGGCCGACTCGATGATCCGCTCCGCCTCCCGGCGGGCCTCCTCGACCAGCTGCTCCCGGCCGCCGATGAGCTCCTGGGCCTGCGCGAGCGAGCCGGGGAGCGCCTGGCGGACCTCTTCGAGCTGGGCGAGCAGCTCGGCCCGGTTGATCACGCAGGAGGCCGACATGGGCATGGAGCGGGCGCCGCCGACGGCCGCGACGATCTCGTCGAGCTTCTTCTGCACGTCCATGGGGGCTCGCACTCTCTCGGCCTCGGGCGGTTCCCGAGTCGGACGGCACGACTGTAAGGCCAGCGGGCTGCCGCCCGACACTGCCTGACGGGCCGTCAGGGGGTCAGCGGTTTCCCAGCCGCTCCATCAGCGCCGTGTGCACGTGCGCCGGAAGCAGGTGGGCGACGTCGCCGCCCCACGCCGCGACCTCCTTGACCAGCGAGGACGACAGGAAGCTGTAGGTGGGGTTGGTCGGCACGAAGAGCGTCTCGACGCCCGACAGCCCCATGTTCATCTGGGCCATCTGGAGCTCGTAGTCGAAGTCGCTGACGGCGCGCAGGCCCTTGACGATGGCCGGGATGTCGCGCTGCTTGCAGAAGTCGACGAGCAGCCCGTGGAAGGACTCGACCTCGATGTTCCCGTAGTCGGCGGTCGCCTCGCGGATCAGCTCGATCCGCTCCTCGACGGTGAACAGGCCCTGCTTCGACTGGTTGATCATCACGGCGACGTGCACGACGTCGTACAGCCTGGAGGCACGTCCGATGATGTCGAGGTGTCCGTTGGTGATGGGGTCGAAGGATCCCGGACAGACGGCGCGGCGCAACTGAACTCCCTCGTTCATGAGTCTTCGCTGGTGAAGGCGGCGCGACCGTACCAAAGGGTGCCCTCGCCGTACTTCCGGGACCGGAGCGGCTCGAAGCCCTCGGGCCACGGGAAGGCGCCGCTCCTCGTGCTGCGTTCCACGGTGACGAGCGCGTCCTCCGTGAGCCAGCCATTGGACCGGAGTGTGAGCAGGATCTCCCCAAGATCGTCGTGGCCGACGGCGTACGGGGGGTCCAGGAAGACGATGTCGTACGGCTCCCCGCCCGCCTTCGCCGCGACGACCTGCTCGGCCCTGCCCGACCGGAACTCGGCGCCGGGCAGGCCCACGGCCTTGATGTTGTCCCGGATGGACTTGGCGGCCTTGGGGTCGGTCTCGACCAGCAGGGCGTGGCCCGCGCCGCGCGAGAGGGCCTCCAGGCCGACGGCGCCGGAGCCCGCGTAGAGGTCGAGCACCCGGGCCGCCGCGACGCCGTGCAGCGACTCCCACGTGGAGAAGAGGCCTTCGCGCATCCGGTCGGAGGTCGGCCGGGTGCCGGTGCCCGGGGGCACGGCCAGCCGTCGCCCGCCGGCGCTGCCGGCGATCACGCGGGTCATCGATAGGGTCCTTCGGTCATCGGACGGAGTGGGCCCCCCTATTGTCAGCCCTTCTCGAGGTACTGCTCCCGCTCGGTGTCCAGCAAGGCGTCCAGCGCGGTCCGCAGGCCCGGCAGCCGCTCCAGCTCGGGGTCCTGCGCGACGACGCGGGTGGCCTCCTCCCGGGCCTGGGCGATGACCTCCTCGTCCTCGATGACGGCCAGCATCCGCAGGCTGGAGCGGACGCCCGACTGGGCCTGGCCCAGCACGTCGCCCTCGCGGCGCTGCTCCAGGTCGATGCGGGAGAGCTCGAAGCCGTCGAGGGTCGCGGCGACGGCGGCCAGCCGGGCCCGGGCGGGGCTCGCCTCGTGCATCTCGCTGACCAGCAGGCACAGGCCGGGCGCGGAGCCGCGGCCGACGCGGCCGCGGAGCTGGTGGAGCTGGGAGACGCCGAACCGGTCCGCGTCCATGATCACCATGACGGTGGAGTTCGGCACGTTCACCCCGACCTCGATGACCGTCGTGGCGACCAGCACCTTGACCTCGCCGGCGGCGAAGCGGCGCATCACGTCGTCCTTGTCGGCCGGGTCCATCCGCCCGTGCAGCACCTCGACGCTCAGGCCGGCCAGCGGGCCGCGGCCGAGCTGCTCGGCGATGTCGAGGACGGCGAGCGGCGGCCGCCTCTCGGCGTCGTCCTGCGCGGCGGCCGCGGCGGCCTTCGCCGAGGCCTTCTTCTTCGGCTCCTCCTCGTCGCCGATGCGCGGGCAGACCACATACGCCTGGTGGCCCTTCTCCACCTCCTCGCGGACCCGCTCCCAGGCCCGGGCGAGGAAGTGCGGCTTGTCCTTGGCGGGCACCACGTGGGTGGCGATCGGCGAGCGCCCGGCGGGCAGCTGGTCGAGGACGGAGGTCTCCAGGTCGCCGAAGACGGTCATGGCCACGGTGCGCGGGATCGGGGTCGCGGTCATGACCAGCAGGTGCGGGGGCTGCTTGCCCTTCGACCGGAGCGCGTCGCGCTGCTCCACGCCGAAGCGGTGCTGTTCGTCGACGACCACCAGGCCCAGGTCGTGGAACTGCACCTTGTCCTCGATGAGCGCGTGGGTGCCGATCACGATGCCGGCCTCGCCGGTGACCAGGTCGAGCAGGGCCTGCCGGCGCGCCGGCACCCCCATGGACCCGGTGAGCAGCACCACCTTGGTGCCCTGGTCGGCTCCGCCGAGCATGCCCCCCTCCGCGAGCTCGCCCATCATCTCGGTGACGGAGCGGTGGTGCTGCTGGGCGAGCACCTCGGTGGGCGCGAGCATCGCGGCCTGCCCGCCACTGTCCACGACGGCGAGCATGGCCCTCAGAGCCACCATCGTTTTTCCCGAACCGACCTCGCCCTGGAGGAGGCGGTGCATGGGGTGGCTGGTGGCAAGGTCGTCGAAGATCTCCTTGGAGACGCTCTGCTGGCCCTCGGTGAGCGTGAAGGGGAGCTTGGCGTCGAAGGAGTCGAGGAGGCCGCCGGGGACGGGGCGGCGGGGCACGGCCGGCAGCTGGGAGTCGGCGTGGCGGCGGCGGGCCAGGGCGACCTGGAGGACGAAGGCCTCGTCCCACTTGAGGCGCTGGCGTGCGTCGTCGATGTCGGCCTTGGTCTCCGGCCGGTGGATCTTCAGCAGGGCCTCGGTGAGGGGGGCCAGGCCGCGGCCCTCGCGTAGCGCGGGCGGCAGCGGGTCCACGGCCTCCCGGGCGGCGGGCAGGACCGCGTCCACGCATTTGGCGATCTTCCAGGACTCCAGCTTCGCGCAGGCCGGGTAGATCGGGATGAGCTGGTTGGCGAAGGCGGTGGCCGCGTCCCGGTCGGAGGCGTCCGCGCCGAGCGGTTCGTAGGCGGGGTGCGCCAGCTGGAGCTTGTGGTTGAACTTCGAGACCTTGCCCGCGAACATCGCGCGGGTGCCGGGCAGCAGGTCCTTGTGCGGCTTGTGCACGCCGGCGCCGAAGAAGACCAGCTGGAGCCGGCCGTTGCCGTCGGTGATGGTGACTTCCAGGCGTTTGCCGCGGCCGCCGTTGAAGGTCAGGATCCGGGCGTCGGCCACCTGGGCGACGACGGTCACGTGCTCGTCGATCTGGTCGGCGAGCTCGGCCAGCGAGGTCAGCTCGCCGCGCTCGGCGTACCGCCGCGGGTAGTGGTGGAGCAGGTCCAGGGCCGTGTGCAGGCCGAGCTGCTCGGCCAGCACCTTGGCGGTGGCGGGGCCGAGCGTCTTCTTGAGGTCTTCGTCGAGCGCGGGCACGTGTTCCATTGCACACCATGCCGCCGACAAGCCCGCTATTCCACCCCGATGAGGAGCGGCGCCGAGTACCGCCCGCCCCGGTAGGTGACGGTGTCCACGGCCAGGTGCCCGTGCTGGACGTACGCCTCCAGGTGCCCGGCGAGGGTGTCCGGCACCTCGGGTCCCAGGACGAGGGTGACGAGTTCGCCGCCGGAGCCCAGCATCCGCTCCAGGACGGCCACGGCGGTCTCGGCCAGGCTCGCCCCGATGACGGCGACGTCGCCGTCGATGAGGCCGAGCACGTCGCCGGCCTGGCAGATGCCGGCCGAGGTGAAGGACTGCCGTTCGGCGACGGCGAGTTCCCCGTACCGGGTGGCGCCGGCCGCGGCGGTCATGGCGACTACGTCCTCGTCGAAGCTGCCCTCGGGGTCGTGCACGGCGAGGGCTGCCAGGCCCTGGACCGCGGACCGGGTGGGGACGACCGCCACGCGCACGCCGTCGGCGCGGGCCCGTTCGGCCGCGGCGGCCGCGACCGCGCGCAGTTCGGCGCCGCCCGGCAGCAGGACCACCTCGCGGGCGTGCGCGCGGTGGATGGCGTCGACCAGGTCGGCGACGGCCGGGGCCTCGCCGGGGCGCACCAGCACGGTGGTCGCGCCGGCCTCCCCGCACAGGCCGGCCAGCCCCTCGCCGGGGACGACGGCGACCACAGCCCGCTGGGCGCGGGCTCCCCGGGCCCGGCGCCGCTCGTCGCCGAAGTGCGTGATGCGTATCCGGTAGGGCCGCCCGGCGACGACCCCGGCCTCCACGGCCGCACCCGGGTCGTCGACGTGGACGTGGACGTTCCACAGCCCTTCGCCGCCGACCACGACCAGCGAGTCGCCGAGTCCGTCGAGCCGTGCGCGCAGCTCCCCGACCGCCTCCTCGGTGGCCTCCAGCAGGTAGACCACCTCGTACGCCGGCCCCTCGTCCTCCTGCGCGCAGGGCTCCGCGTCCCGCGGGACGGGCACGGCCCGGCCGCGCACCGGTTCGGGGGCCGGCTCCTGGCCGGAGAGCGCCTGCCACAGGGCCCCGAGTACGGCGACCAGCCCGCAGCCCCCGGCGTCGACGACCCCGGCCCGGCCCAGCGCGGCCAGCTGCCCCGGGGTCTCGGCCAGGGCGGCGCGGGCCCCGTCGTAGGCGGCGCGGGCCACGTCGGCGGCGGTCGCGGCCGCGCTCCCGGCCGCCTCGCCGGCCCGCGCGGCCGCCGCGGCGACGGTGAGCATGGTGCCCTCCACCGGGTGCGCGACCGCTCCGTACGCCTCCTCGGCGGCCCGGGTCAGCGCCTGGGCCAGCAGCCGGCCGGGCTCGCGCTCGCCGGGCTCGTCGCCGAGCACGTCGGCCACGCCCCGCAGCAGCTGCGCCAGGATCGTCCCGGAGTTCCCGCGGGCGCCGACGAGCGCCCCGTACGCGTAGGCCCGCACGGCCTGGGCCAGGGAGGTCCGCGGCGTGGCGTCGGTCACGCCCGGGGCGCCCTCGGCGGCCTTCCCGAAGACCTCGTCGAGGGCGCGGCCGGCCGATTCGGCGGTGAGGTAGAGGTTGGTCCCGGTGTCCGCGTCGGCCACCGGGTAGACGTTGATCGCGTCGATGTCCTCGCGGGCCCGGCCCAGTGCGGCCAGGGCGAGCGAGCTCCAGGTGCGCACCGCTTCGGCGTCGAGGCTCTGCGGCTGCGGCTCGTGCGGCACCGGGCGTTCCTCCTTGTGCGGGCCAGGGTTCACCGCAGGGTAACCAAGGACTGCCCGGGCGTCCGGACCGCGGGGCGGGGGCAGCGGCGGTCATGGTAGTTTTCTTGGACGGACGCAGTCGTTGTATGCTGCTCCGGTTGCCCGATGAGAGTCGGGCCATTCCCCCCGGCAAGCCACTTCAGACCTCTGATTCCGGTGCGCCGGGTTCACTGTAATTGCATCTGAAGTCTTTGGAGTGACCTGTGGCTGCCAACTGCGACGTTTGCGCCAAGGGGCCGAGCTTCGGCAACAACATCTCCCACTCGCACCGCCGCACCTCGCGTCGCTGGAACCCGAACATCCAGCGCGTCCGTGCCGTGGTCAATGGGACGCCGAAGCGCCTCAACGCCTGCACCTCGTGCATCAAGGCCGGCAAGGTCTCGCGCTGACGCCTCCCGTCGTAGCGCAGCCCTTCCGGTTGCCAGGAAGACCGGTTCACCTCTGGTGAACCGGTCTTTTGCCTTTCCCGGACCCTGTGGCGGGGCCGGGCGGTAGGGCCTGGCGGTAGGCCGGCAGCGGCCTCAGCGCCACTGCCAGGCGTGGTCCACCGGGCCGATGCCGCCGCCGAGCGCGAAGCCCGCGGCGATGGCGCCCGTGACGTACTCCTTGGCGGCCGTGACCGCCTCCGGGACGGCCAGGCCCTTGGCCAGGCCCGCCGCGACCGCGCTGGCGAGGGTGCAGCCCGTGCCGTGGGTGTGCCGGTTGTCGTGCCGGGGAGCGCGCAGCCACCGCTCCTCGGTCCCGTCGGTCAGCAGGTCCACGGCCTCGTCCCCGTGCGCCGCCAGGTGTCCGCCCTTGATCAGCGCCCAGCGCGGCCCGTAGCCGAGGATCGCGTCGGCGGCCCGCCGCATGCCGTCCTCGCTCTCCACCACCAGGCCCGTGAGCTGCGCCACCTCGTCGAGGTTGGGCGTGGCCACGGTGGCCCGCGGGAGCAGCTCCTTGCGCACGGCGTCCAGGGCCGAGGCGGCGAGCAGCGCGTCGCCGTGCTTGGAGACCCCGACGGGGTCCACGACGGCCGGGGCGGGGGTGTCGGCGAGCAGGGCGGCCACCGTCTCCACGAGCACGGCGGAGGAGAGCATGCCGGTCTTCACGGCCTGGACGCCGATGTCGTCCACGACGGCCCGGTACTGGGCCGTGACGGCCTCGGCGGGCAGCTCCCAGGCTCCCCGGACCCCGAGCGAGTTCTGCGCGGTCACCGCGGTCACCACGCTCATGCCGTGCACGCCGAGCGCGAGCATCGTCTTGAGGTCGGCCTGGATGCCGGCGCCGCCGCCGGAGTCGGATCCGGCGACGGTCAGGCACAGCGGCGGGGCGGTGCTCACAGGGCGCTGTCCTCGGTGGCCGGGTCGGCGCCGAAGTGGTCCCAGCCGCCGGTGCTGGTCCAGGGCGCGCCGTCCACGGTGACCTGGGGCAGCGCGG
This sequence comes from Streptomyces sp. NPDC058525, assembly GCF_042719495.1. Classification (NCBI taxonomy): domain Bacteria; kingdom Bacillati; phylum Actinomycetota; class Actinomycetes; order Kitasatosporales; family Streptomycetaceae; genus Streptomyces; species Streptomyces sp. NPDC058525. The sequence continues at coordinate 8,518 of NZ_JBHXNP010000057.1, read as the reverse complement.
AGCGGTTCAGCACCTCGCCGATGACCTTCCAGCGGGCCGGGAGCTTCACGTCGGGCGGGAAGGTGGCCACGATGGCGTGGTCCTCTCCCCCGGTGAGCACCCACTGGAGGGGGTCCACGCCGACGGCCTGGCCGATGTCGTGCATCTGCGTCGGGATGTCCACGGCCGCCGAGCGCAGGTCGATCCGTACCTTGCTGGCCTCGGCGATGTGCCCGAGGTCGGCGATCAGCCCGTCGCTGACGTCGGTCATGGCGGTGGCGCCGAGCCCGGCGGCCGCGGGGCCCGCGTGGTACGGCGGCTCCGGGCGCCGGTGCGCCTCGACGAAGGCCCGCGGGGAGCGGAAGCCGCGCGAGAGGACGGCGAATCCGGCGGCGGACCAGCCGAGCCAGCCCGTGACGGCCACGACGTCGCCGGGCTGGGCGCCGGAGCGCAGCACAGGCTCGTGGTTGCGCAGGTCGCCGAGGGCGGTGATGGCGACGGTGATGGTGTCGCCGCGTACGACGTCCCCGCCGACCACGGCCGCGCCGGCGACCTGGCACTCGTCGCGGATGCCGTCCATCAGCTCGGTGGGCCAGGTGACCGGGAGTTCGGCCGGTACGACGAGGCCGAGGAGCAGCGCGGTCGGCACCGCTCCCATGGCGGCGATGTCGGCGAGGTTCTGCGCGGCGGCCTTGCGCCCGACGTCGTAGGCGGTGGACCAGTCGCGCCGGAAGTGCCTGCCTTCCAGCAGGATGTCGGTGCTCGCCACGACCCGCCGGTCCGGCGCCGACACCACCGCGGCGTCGTCGCCCGGTCCGAGGCGGACCGCCGGGGTGGTGGTGAGCCGTGAGGTGAGCTCACGAATGAGCCCGAACTCCCCCAGCTCGCCCACAGTGCCCTTCATCGCTGTGCCCCTTCTTGCCCAGTCCGCTTGCGGTCGCGAGCCCTCACAGCTCTGGGTACCGTCAACAGATACGTCAACTTCAGCTCTCCGTACGCCCCGCTGTGCGTGGCGCCGGGCTCGCGGGTCTCCCCGTGGCGCGCGGCGACGCGGTACCGTGGCGTCCCTTCTTCCCCCGGCCCTTTCGATCGTGTGGGGCCCACCCGAAGGTTAGGGGAAATGATCCTCGTGGCCGCCCTGGAGGTTCCGTGGTACAGGCGTACATCCTTATCCAGACCGAGGTGGGCAAGGCGTCGTTCGTCGCCGAGTCCATCGGCCAGATCCCGGGGGTGATCCAGGCCGAGGACGTGACGGGTCCGTACGACGTGATCGTGCGCGCCCAGGCCGACACCGTGGACGACCTCGGCCGCATGGTCGTGGCCAAGGTCCAGCAGGTGGAGGGGATCACCCGCACCCTGACCTGCCCGGTGGTCCATCTGTAGCCCCCGTCTACTCTTGGCCGGTGATGACCCTCCACCGCCGGCCCCTCCGTGTCCGCATTGTGTCGGCCCTGCCCGCCGTGCCGGCCCTCCTGGCCGTCGCGGCGTGCTCCGCGGGCGATGCCGAGGCCCGGGTCGACCCGCCGCCCACGCCGCCGGCCAAAGTCGCGGGGTTCTGTGCAGCGCTGCACGAGGAGCTCCCCGAGACGGTGGCCGGCCTGGCGCGGACCGGTACCGAACCGCGGTCCGCGCTGACCGCCGCGTGGGGCGGCTCGGCGATCGTACTGCGGTGCGGTATCCCCAAGCCCCCCTTGATGGCCGATGAGAAGCAGGAGGGCGTCCACGTGAACGGCGTCGCCTGGCTGCTGGAGAAGCTCGACGACGGGGGTTTCCGGTTCACCACCGGGATGCGGGAGGCCTACACGGAGGTGGTGGTCGACAAGGAGCATGCCACGGACGCGGGAATGCTCGTCGGACTGTCCACGGCCGTGGCCGCGACCGTGCCCGTGGGGATCTCCTCCTACTGAGGCCGGCGCCCCGCACACCGGCCGCCCTCATCACACCGACCGCCCGCCCGCCGGCCCCGTGAGGGCCTGCGGGCGGGCGGTCGGCTTTTCGGAGCCCGGGCGGCTAGCGCAGCCCGGTGGAGCGGCGCAGGGCGGCCTGGATCAGCAGGTCGACGAGTTCCCGGTACTCGATGCCCGACTCCTGCCACATCCGCGGATACATGGAGATCGGCGTGAAGCCCGGCATCGTGTTGATCTCGTTGATGACGAAGGTGCCGTCCTCGGTGAGGAAGAAGTCGGCGCGCACCAGGCCCTCGCAGGACGCGGCCTCGAAGGCCTCGATCGCGAGCCGCTGCACCTCGGCGGTCTGCTCCACGGTCAGCGGGGCGGGCACGATCCCGGAGGCGGAGTCGATGTACTTCGCCTCGAAGTCGTAGAAGTCGTGGCTGGAGACCGGCGGGATCTCGGCGGGCGCGCTCGCGCGCGGGCCGTCCTCGAACTCCAGCACCCCGCACTCGATCTCGCGGCCGCGCAGCAGCGCCTCCACGATGATCTTCGGGTCGTGGTGCTGGGCCTCGCGGATCGCGGCGTCCAGGCCGTCGGCGTCGTCGACCTTGGTGATGCCGATGGAGGATCCGGCCCGGGCGGGCTTGATGAACAGCGGCCAGCCGTGCTCGGCGGCGAAGTCCAGGATGCGGCCGCGGGCGGCGTCGCGGTCGGCGGTCCACTCCCGGGGGCGGATGGTCACGTACGGGCCGACGCGCAGCCCGAAGGAGGTGAACACCCGCTTCATGTAGTCCTTGTCCTGGCCGACGGCCGAGGCGAGGACGCCCGAGCCGACGTACGGGACCCCGGACAGCTCCAGGAGGCCCTGGAGGGTGCCGTCCTCGCCGTACGGGCCGTGCAGGACGGGGAAGACGACGTCGACCTCGCCCAGGGCCTTGGGGACGGCGCCGGGCTCGGTGTAGACGACCTCGCGGCTGGCGGGGTCGACCGAGAGCACGACGGCTCCGTCCTCGGAGTCGGCGAGGTCCGCGACGCTCGGCAGCTTGCGGTCGGCGATGGCCATCCGCGACGGCTCGTCGGCGGTCAGCGCCCACCGGCCGTCCGTGGTGATGCCGATCGGCAGCACCTCGTACTTGGAGCGGTCGATGGAGCGCAGCACCGCGCCCGCCGTGACGACCGAGATGGCGTGTTCCGAGCTGCGGCCGCCGAACACGACGGCCACGCGGGGCTTGCGGCCCTGCTGCTCAGGGGTCTGGGGGAGGTTCTCGCTGCTCATATCGCCACGAGGGTACCCGCTCGGACGTCCGGAACGGAGTCAGCGCCGTTCCGGTTTGGCGCTGCGTCCCATCAGTTCCTTGAGGGCGACCAGGGTCGGCTTGCCGTGGTGGACGATGTCGACGACCGTCTCGGTGATCGGCATGTCGATGCCGTACCGGTGGGCCAGATCGGCCACGGACTGGCAGGACTTGACTCCCTCGGCGGTCTGTTTGGTGACCGCGATGGTCTCCTCCAGGGTCATCCCGCGGCCGAGGTTGGTGCCGAAGGTGTGGTTCCGGGAGAGCGGCGAGGAGCAGGTGGCGACGAGGTCGCCGAGGCCGGCGAGGCCGGAGAAGGTGAGCGGGTCGGCGCCCATCGCCAGGCCCAGACGGGTCGTTTCGGCGAGGCCGCGGGTGATGAGCGAGCCCTTGGTGTTGTCGCCCAGGCCCATGCCGTCCGCGATGCCGACGGCGAGGCCGATGACGTTCTTGACGGCGCCGCCGAGCTCGCAGCCGACGACGTCGGTGTTGGTGTACGGGCGGAAGTACGGGGTGTGGCAGGCGGCCTGGAGGCGCTGGGCGACGGCCTCGTCCACGCAGGCGACCACGGAGGCGGCGGGCTGCCGGGCGGCGATCTCGCGGGCCAGGTTGGGGCCGGTGACCACGGCTACGCGCTCGGCGGGGACCTTGCCCACCTCTTCGATGACCTCGCTCATCCGCTTGGCGGTGCCGAGTTCGATGCCCTTCATCAGGGAGACGAGCACGGTGTCGGGGGCGAGCAGCGGGGCCCATTCGGCCAGGTTGCCGCGCAGCGTCTGGGAGGGGACGGCGAGGACGGTGAAGTCGGCGCCGCGGGCGGCCTCGGCCGGGTCGGTGGTGGCCCGGAGGTTCTCGGGGAGTTCGATCCCCGGCAGGTAGTCCGGGTTGGACCGGCCGCTGTTGATGGCGTCGGCCAGCTCCCGGCGGCGGCCCCAGAGGGTCACCTCGCAGCCGGCGTCGGCGAGCACCATGCCGAAGGCCGTGCCCCAGGAGCCTGTTCCGTAGACGGCCGCCTTCACGGGACGTGTCACTTCTTGCCCTCCCCCGCGGCCTTGCGCCGCTGTTCCGCCCTGGCCTTGCGATGGTCGTACGGCTGCTCGGGCGCGGCCTCGCCGCGCACGTCCTCGAGCAGCGCGGTGATGGCCGCCATGATGACCTCGGTGGCCTCCTTGAGCACGTCCGGGGTGGGTTCCCGGTCGTAGAAGGCGGAGAGGTCGACGGGCGGTCCGGCGAGTACCTGGAGGGTCTTGCGCGGGAAGAGCCGGACCTTGTTCTCCCGGGCGTAGGGCGGCATCGCGAGGTTCGCGCCCCACTGGGCCACCGGGATGACGGGCGCCTTGGTGATCAGGGCGACCCGGGCGGCGCCGGTCTTGCCGGCCATCGGCCACATGTCGGGATCGCGGGTGAGGGTGCCTTCCGGGTAAAAGGCCACGCATTCGCCGCGCTCGATGGCGTCCACGGCCGCCCGGAATGCGTCCAGGGCGTTGGTGCTCTCCCGGTAGACCGGGATCTGCCCCGATCCGCGCAGGATGGCGCCGACAATCGGGACCTTGAAGAGGGCCGCCTTGGCGAGCAATCGGGGTACCCGGCCGGTGTTGTACTGGAAGTGCGCGTAGGAGAGCGGGTCCAGATACGAGTTGTGATTGACGGCGGTGATAAAGCCGCCCTCGGCCGGAATGTGCTCCATTCCCCGCCAGTCCCGCTTGAAGAGCACTACCAGCGGCGGTTTTGCGATGACCGCCGCCAGGCGGTACCAGAAGCCGATTCTGCGGCGGGACACTCGGACACCTTCCTCTTTGACCGGTGCGGGTACCTCCCAGCGGTGGCTGGGGGAGCTTGGGCACTCGTCGGCCGGACAAGTGTCGCCCCAGGCCCGGTCTCTGTCGAGAACACCGTACGCCCCGCTCGCGCGACGAGAGTCCCGGGTTGCCCGACGGAGGCGACAATGGGCCGGTACATGACCCGGCCATGACCTGACCATGGGCGGAACATGTGCCGCAGCGCACCGGAGGGAAGGGGTCGGTCACGAACGCCGTCTGGAGCCTGGTCGTCCCGTTGAAGCCTCTGGCGACGGCCAAGAGCCGTCTCGCGGCCGCGGTGGGCGCCTCCCGTCCGGGGCTGGCCCTCGCCTTCGCCCAGGACACCGTGGCGGGGGCGCTGGCCTGCGCGGCGGTCGCGGATGTGGTGGTCGTCACGGACGACCCGACCGCCTCGGGGGAACTGTCCCGGCTGGGGGCGCGGATCGTCGCGGACAGCCCGGGGGCCGGGCTCAACGCGGCCCTGGCCCACGGGGTGCGGGCGATACGGGCGGGCCGGCCGGGGGCGGCGGTGGCCGCGATGAACGCCGATCTGCCCGCCCTGCGGCCGCCCGAATTGCTACGCGTGCTCGAAAAGGCCGCGGTATTTCCCCGGGCATTTCTGGCGGATGCGGCCGGAATCGGGACGACCTTGCTTTCCGCTGCTCCGGACGTGGAATTGGCACCCGCGTTCGGTGGGCGCTCGCGGGCCCGGCATTCGGCTTCGGGGGCGGTGGAAATCGCCCTGTCGGGCGTGGACAGCGTGCGCCGGGACGTGGACACGGCGGAGGACCTGCGGACGGCGCTCGCCCTCGGTGTGGGGCCCCACACCGCCCGATACAGTGCCGGTATGCAGGCGACCGCGTACACGTACGACTCCCAGACCCGCAGCGGCAGTGTGCTGCTGGACGACGGCACCCCGGTGCCCTTCGGGGCCCCGGCCTTCGACGCGGGCGGCCTGCGGCTGCTGCGGCCCGGGCAGCGGGTGCGGATCGAGACGGACGGCGAGGGCGCGGCGCTGCGGATCACCCTGGTCACGCTGCAGACCTTCTGAGAGAACGCACCGCGGGCCGGTTTCCCCACCGTGGGGAAACCGGCCCGGCGTGTGTGACCCGCGCGCCTACTTCTTGCGGGCGGTGGTCTTCTTCGCGGTGGCCTTGCGCGTCGCCGTCTTCTTGGCGGGCGCCTTCGTCGCCGCCGTGGCCTTCTTGGCGGCCGGCGCGGTCTTCTTCGCGGTGGCGGTGGTCTTCTTCGCCGCCGTCGTGGCCTTCTTCGCGGCCGTGGTCTTCTTCGCGGTGGCCGTGGCCTTCTTGGCCGTGGCGGTGCCCTTCACCGCGGCCTTCTTGGCCGTGGCGGTGGTCTTCTTGGCCGTGACCTTCTTTGCGACCGTGGTCTTTGCCGCCGCCTTCTTGGCGGTGGTGGCCTTCTTCGCGGCGGCCTTCTTGACCGTCGCGGAGGCACCGCCGGTGAGGCTGCCCTTGGGCGCCTTCTTCACCGAGACCTCGCCGCCCTTGGGCAGCTTCTTGGTGCCGCTGACCAGGTCCTTGAACCCCTGGCCCGCACGGAAGCGGGGCACCGAGGTCTTCTTGACCCGGACGCGCTCTCCGGTCTGCGGGTTGCGGGCGTAACGGGCCGGACGGTCGACCTTCTCGAACGAGCCGAAGCCCGTGACCGAGACCCGGTCGCCCGCGACGGTAGCGCGGACGATCGCGTCCAGTACCGCGTCGACAGCGTCCGCGGCCTGCTGGCGGCCGCCCAGCTTGTCGGCAATCGCTTCTACGAGCTGCGCCTTGTTCAACGTCTTCCCCTTCGGAGACTTCGCCAGAACGAATGTGTTCAAGCTTATTTCGCACGTTAGGCGGATATATACCGCAAATCAAACACGAAACGGGCTAATCACCCTAGTGCCGCAACGCTGGAGGACGTTACGGAGTTCCTTCGCATCAGTCGCCTTCAGGGAATCGACCCTCGTCAAGGTCCTTCATCAACCTGTCCAGGCGCCTTGCCGCATCGGCGAGATCGTGCTTCGCCGCGGCCGTGACGACCAACAGCTTCCGGGACAGCGCCATCCTTACGCCCTCCGGGACTTGCAGTGAGCGCACCCGTGTGTGTGCTTCTTTCAGCCGGTCCGCGACACGGTCGTAGAGCTCAAGTTGACTGTCGCGTTCCATGCACAGATTGTGCCATCTGGGGCGAGTTGTCGCCTCACGGGGCCTCAACACACAGCTGTGCCCCCCACCGGACGGTGGGGGGCACAGTGTTGTGGACGCGATCACCCGAGGGTGAATAAGCCCTGATCAGGCCGGAATCAGGCCTGAATCGTGCGCGGCTTGTGGGCCGGGCGGCCGCTTTCGTACGAAGCGATGTCGGCTTCGTTCTGAAGGGTGAGGGAGATGTCGTCGAGGCCTTCGAGGAGGCGCCAGCGGGCGTTGTCGTCGAGTTCGAACTGGGCGGTGATGCCTTCGGCTCGGACCTGGCGGTCGACGAGGTCGACGGTGATTTCGGCGGTGGGGTCGGCTTCGGTGAGCTGCCACAGCCGTTCGACGGTGTCCTGGGGCAGGACGACGGTCAGCAGGCCGTTCTTGAGGGAGTTCCCGCGGAAGATGTCGGCGAAGCGGGAGGAGATGACGGTTTTGAAGCCGAAGTTCTGCAGGGCCCAGACGGCGTGTTCGCGCGAGGAGCCGGTGCCGAAGTCGGGGCCGGCGACCAGCACGGTCGCACCGGCGCGTTCGGGGCGGTTGGTGACGAACTCGGGGTCCTTGCGCCAGGCCTCGAACAGGCCGTCCTCGAACCCGTCACGGGTGATCTTCTTCAGCCAGTGCGCGGGGATGATCTGGTCGGTGTCGACGTTGCTGCGGCGCAGCGGGACGGCCCGGCCGGTGTGGGTGGTGAAGGCTTCCATGGTGTTCAGACTCCGGCGGTGGCGTCGGCGGCGGACAGGTCGGCGGGGGAGGCCAGGTGGCCCAGTACCGCGGTGGCGGCGGCGACCTGGGGGGAGACCAGGTGGGTGCGTCCGCCCTTGCCCTGGCGGCCCTCGAAGTTGCGGTTGGAGGTGGACGCGGAGCGTTCACCGGGCGCGAGTTGGTCGGGGTTCATGCCCAGGCACATCGAGCAGCCCGCGTGCCGCCATTCGGCGCCGGCGTCCTTGAAGACCTGGTCCAGGCCCTCTTCCACGGCCTGCAGGGCGACACGGACCGAGCCGGGGACGACCAGCATCCGTACCCCGTCGGCGACTTTGCGGCCCTCGACGATCGCGGCGACCGCGCGCAGGTCCTCGATACGGCCGTTGGTGCACGAACCTACGAAGACGGTGTCCACGGTGATGTCGCGCAGCGGCTGCCCGGCGGTCAACCCCATGTACTCCAGGGCCTTTTCCGCGGCGTGCCGCTCCGAAGCGTCCTCGTACGAAGCCGGGTCGGGGACATGCGAGGACAGCGGTGCGCCCTGGCCCGGGTTGGTGCCCCAGGTCACGAACGGCGACAGCGCCGTGCCGTCGATGACGACCTCCGCGTCGAAGACCGCGTCGTCGTCGGTGCGCAGGGTCTTCCAGTAGGAG
>NZ_JBHXNP010000056.1:0-56365 GCF_042719495.1 Streptomyces sp. NPDC058525 | reverse complement strand
GGGCGTGAACCCACCTCCCGCACGCCCCCAGCACCCGCTCACTGGAGCCAAAAGAACTCGGAACTCTGGTCCCAAAAGAAGTGCTTACAAACATCCTGACCCAACTCCTCGTCCGATGACCCCGCCGATGCCGATGCCGATGCCGATGCCGATGCCGACGGCGCAAGCCGTGCCCTCCCCGGCGGCCCGAACCGCCCCCGGCGGGGGAGCGGCCCGCGGCGCCGGGGCACGCCGGGGCTGCGTCCGGCCACCCGGATGCGAGCCCGGCGTGCCTGGCCGGAGCACCGGCCAGGTCGGGCTCAGGCCGGGCCCCCGGACCAGCCCTCCGGCGAGGCTCCGACCAGCGCCCCAGCCGGGGCTCCGCCCGATGCTCCGGCCAGAGTTCCAGTCCGGGCCTTGGCCGAGGCCGCAGCCAAGACTCGGGCCAGTGCCCCAGCCATTGTTCCGGTCAGGGCTCCAGTCGGGGCGCCGGCTGAGGCCCGGGCCAGGCCCCCAGCCAGGGCTCCGGCCGAGGTTCGGGCCACTGCCCCAGCCGATGCCCAGGCCACGGCTCCGGCTGAGCTGCGGGCCGCTGCCCCAGTCGATGCCCGGGCCAGGGCCCCAGCTAGGGCTTCGGCTGAGCTGCGGGCCGCTGCCCCAGTCGATACCCGGGCCAGTGTTTCAGTCAGGGCTCGGGCCACCGCGTCAGCCATTGCTCGGGCCAGGGCTTCAGTCAAGGCTCCGGCCGCTGCCCCGGCCGTTGTTCGGGCCAGGGCCGCGGCAAGGGCCTCGACTGAGGTGCGGGCCGCTGCCTCAGTCGATACCCGGGCCAGGGTCCCAGCCAGTGCCTCAACCAAGGCTCGGGCCAGGGCCCCAGCCAGGGCTTGGGCCACTGCCCCAGCCAAGGCTCCGGCCGCTGCCTCAGCCGATGTCCGGGCCAAGGCTCCGGGTGGGGCGATGGTGACCCCCGGTGGTCCGGGGCCGGGGTTCGGGCCCGGGGCTGGGCTGGGGGCTGTCCCGGGCGCCGGCGGTGGCGGGGTCGGTTCGGGCGTGGTCCCGTACCGGGCCGACGACCCGCTCACCGCACTCGCGCACGGGATCGGGTCCCAGCACGATCTGCCGATCTCTCCCTTCTATGCCTTCGCCGGAGCCTTCGCCGCGCTCTTCGTCTCCTTCCTCGCGTTGGGCCTGCTCTGGTCCACCTCCCGATTCCGCGGCGACAGCTCGGGTCGCCCCCTGCCCGCCGCCCTCCAGCGGGCCGCAGACGCACCCGCCACCCGCACCGCGCTGCGCGGACTCGGCCTCGCCGCCGCCCTCGCCGTCCTCCTCCACCTCCTCCTCGGTCCCGACGACCCCGCACGCAACCCCGCTCCCGGCGCCGTCTACGTCCTCTTCTGGGTCGGACTCGTCCCCGCCTCCCTCCTCCTCGGCCCCGTCTGGCGCCTGCTCAACCCGCTCCGCACCCTGCACCGCCTGCTCACCCGGGCCCGCCACCATCGCCGCGACGCTCACCGCCGCGATGCCAACCATCGCGACACCCGCCGCCACGACCCCGACCGCCCCCTTCCCGATCACCCCCTCCCCGCTCTCCCCGCCAGGCTCGGCCAATGGCCAGCCGCCGCCGGGCTGTTCGCCTTCACCTGGCTCGAGCTCGTCTCGCCCGATCCCGCATCGACCACCACCCTCCTCATCGCCCTCGCCGCCTACGCCACCGCCCACCTGCTGCTCGCCGCCCGCTACGGCGAGCGCTGGTTCGACCAGGCGGACCCCTTCGAGGTGTACTCCGCCCTCCTCGCCCGGCTCTCCCCCCTCGGCCGTCGCAGCGACGGCCGGCTGGTTCTCCGAAACCCCTTCCACGGACTCGACGCGACGCCCGAGCGGCCCGGACTCGTCGCCACCGTCTGCGTCCTGCTCGGCTCCACCGCCTACGACGGCTTCTCCGACAACCCCTCCTGGATCAACGCCCTCCAGACCTCCCCCCTCGGCCGCACCCCCACGGCCACGCTCGGACTGCTCGCTTCCGTCGCCCTCGTCGCCACCCTGTACTGCCTGTGCGCGGCGGCCACCCGCCTGGTCAGCGGCCCGCACCCCGGCCCGCTCACCGCCTTCGCGCACTCACTCGTGCCGATCGCGCTCGGCTATCTCGTCGCCCATTACTTCTCCCTTCTCGTCACCGAAGGACCACGCACAGTGAGCATGGCACTCGGCACTGACAACGCCCCCGAACCGTCCTCACCCCTGGACCCCGGGGGCCTCGCCGCCCTCCAGGTCATCGCCGTGGTCACCGGCCACGTGCTCGGCGTCGTCGCAGCTCACGACCGGTCCGTACGGCTCTTCCCGCCCGCGAAAGCCGTGGCCGGACAGCTGCCGCTGCTCGCGCTGATGATCACGTACACCATCGGCGGGCTGAGCCTCCTGCTGAACTGAGCCCCCGCTCGACACCGAAGCGAGGACCGGCATGATGGACCCCGTGCCTCCCGCCCACTCCCTGCGCCGCACCCCGATCCAGCAGCGCAGCGCCGACCGGCTCGCCCGGATCCTCGACGCCTGCGCCGAGCTGCTCGACGAGACCGGGTACGAGAACCTCAGCACCCGCGCCGTCGCCCTGCGCGCCGGCGTGCCGATCGGCTCGGTCTACCGCTTCTTCGGCAACAAGCGGGCCATGGCCATCGCCCTCGCCCACCGCAACCTCGACCGCTACGCCGACGGCATCGCGGACCGGCTCACCGGCCTCCCCACCGCCCAGTGGCGGCCCGTGGTCGACGCGATCCTGGACGAGTACCTGGTCATGAAGCGGAGCGTTCCCGGCTTCGCCCTCGTCGACTTCGGCGTGCCCGCGCCGCCGTCCGAGGGCCCGGAGGCCGACCCCAACGACCTGGTCGCCGCCCGCCTCACCGAACTGCTCTGCGCACACCTCGGCCTGACCCCCGACGCCACGCTGCGACGGGCCGTCCTCGTCGCCGTCGAGGCCACGGACGCGCTGATCCAGCTGGCCTTCCGCGCCGACCCGGCCGGCGATCCCGGCATCGTCGCCGAGACCCGCGCGATGATGCACGCCTATCTGGCCCGGGTACTGGACTGATTCGCCCGGCCGGCCGCCTGGCCCGCGCCCGCGCCCGAGCCCGCGCCCGAGAGCACGCCGACCGGCCCCCGCAGACCCCTCCCGCCCGTCCCAACCGGTCGGTATGCTCGGTGCGCCCGCGTGCCCGTGCCGCAGCCTGCCGCCCCTGGAGGGCCCATGCCCCGCACCGCCCTGCGCATCTGCCCCCTGTGCGAAGCCACCTGCGGCCTCACCCTCACCATCGAGGGCACCGCGGTCACCGGCGCCCGCGGTGACCGCGAGGACGTCTTCAGCCGCGGCTTCATCTGCCCCAAGGGCGCCGCCTTCGGAGCGCTCGATTCCGACCCCGACCGGCTGCACGCCCCGCTGGTCCGGCGCGACGGCCGGCTCCAGGAGGCCACCTGGGAGGAGGCCTTCGACGCCATCGCCGCCGCGGTCCCCGCCCTGGTCCGGGAGTACGGGCCCCAGGCGGTCGGTGTCGTCCTCGGCAACCCGAACGTCCACACCATGGCGGGCGCCCTTTACCCGCCGCTGCTCCTCAAGGCCCTCGGGACCCGCAACCTCTTCACCGCCAGCACGCTCGACCAGATGCCCAAGCACGTCTCCAGCGGACTGCTCTTCGGCGACCCCTTCGCCATCCCGGTCCCCGACCTCGACCGCACCGACTTCCTGCTGCTCCTCGGCGCCAACCCGGTCGAGTCCAACGGTTCGCTGTGCACCGCCCCCGACTTCCCCGGCCGGCTCAAGGCCCTGCGCGCCCGCGGCGGCACCCTCGTCGTCGTCGACCCGCGCCGCACCCGTACGGCCAGGCTCGCCGACCGCCACCTCGCCCCGCGGCCCGGCAGCGACGCACTGCTGCTCGCCGCCCTCGCGCACACGCTGATCGAGGAGAAGCTCGCGGCCCCCGGCGCGCTCGAGGAACTCACCGAGGGAATCGGGGAACTCGCCGCCGCACTCGGGAGTTTCACTCCTGAGGCCGTAGCACCCGCCTGCGACCTCATGGCCGCCGAGATCCGCGTCCTCGCCCGCGAGCTCGCGGCCGCGCCCACCGCTGCCGTCTACGCACGGATCGGCAGCTGCACCGTCGAGTACGGCACGCTCGCCAGCTGGCTGGTCGACGTACTGAACATCCTCACCGGCAACCTCGACCGGCCGGGCGGAGCCCTCTTCCCGCTCTCCGCGACGGCCCCCGCACCGAGGCCCGCCGGCCCCGGCAAGGGGTTCGCCCTCGGGCGCTGGGCGAGCAGGGTCAGCGGTCACCCCGAGGCCAAGGGCGAACTCCCCACCGCCGCGCTCGCGGAGGAGATCGAGACCCCGGGGGACGGGCAGATCCGGGTGCTGCTCGCCATCGCCGCCAACCCCGTCCTGTCCGCACCCGACGGCGACCGGCTCGACCGGGCGCTGGCCGGGCTCGACTTCATGGTCTCCGTCGACCCCTACCTGAACGAGACCTCGCGCCACGCCCACGTCGTGCTGCCCCCGCCGCCGCCCTCCCAGAGCGTGCACTTCGACTTCGCCTTCAACGGGTTCGCCGTACGCAACCAGGCCCGCTTCTCCCCCGCCGCCGTGCCGCTGGAGGAGGGGCGGATGGACGAGTGCGAGATCCACGCGCGCCTGATCCTCGCCGTCTCCGGCCTGCACGGCACCGCCGACCCGGCGGGCGTCGACGAGCTGGCCATCCAGTCCGCCCTGGCCAGGGAGACCGCCGCTCCGCACTCCCCGCTGCACGGGCAGGACCCGGCCCATCTCGCAGGCCTGCTCACGGGAGGGAGCGGCCCCGAGCGGCGGCTCGACCTGATGCTCCGACTCGGGCCGTACGGAGACCGGTTCGGCGCCGCCGACACCGCTGCCGCCGACGCCGCTGCCGCCGACGCCGCTGCCGCCGACGCCGCTGCCGCCGGCCGTGCTGCGGCAGGTCCGGCCGCAGGCCCGGGCGCCGGCCCGGCCGCGCACGGGCTCAGTCTGGAGCGGCTGCTCGCGTACCCGCACGGGATCGACCTGGGGCCGCTGGGGCCCCGGCTCCCGGGCGTGCTGAAGACCCGCAGCGGCAGGATCGAGCTGCTCCCGGACCCGATCGCGGCCGAGCTCCCCAGGCTGCGGACGGCGCTCGCCGAACGCCCTGCCGCCCTGGTGCTCGTGGGCCGCCGCCATCTGCGGTCCAACAACAGCTGGTTGCACAACGTCCCGGCCCTCACCGGAGGTTCCAACCAGTGCACCCTCCAGGTCCACCCGCAGGACGCGGACCGGCTGGGGCTCACCGACGGGGGCCGGGCCCGGATCACCGCCGACGGCGGCAGCCTGGAGGTTCCCGTGGAGATCACGGACACCCTGCGCACCGGGGTGGTGAGCCTCCCGCACGGCTGGGGCCACGACCGTGCCGGGGCCCGGCTCTCGGTGGCCGCGGCCACCCCCGGGGCCAACGTCAACCAGCTGCTCGACGGCACCCGGCTCGACCCGCTCTCGGGCACGGCCGTGCTCAACGGCTTCCCCGTCGCGCTGACGCCCCTGCCCTGAGCTGGGCTTTTGCTCGTATTGCTCACGCGTTGACGTCTTGTTGACGTGACGCGGAGGCACCTACGTTCCCAGCATGCTGACCATCCTCGGCTTCGCCATGATCGCGACCTTCCTGGTCCTGATCATGCTGAAGAAAATGTCGCCCATCGCGGCGCTCGTCCTCATCCCCGCGCTCTTCTGCGTGTTCGCAGGCAAGGGCGCCCACCTCGGCGACTACGTCATCGACGGCGTCGGCAAACTCGCCCCGACCGCCGCCATGCTGATGTTCGCCATCGTCTACTTCGGCGTGATGATCGACGTCGGCCTGTTCGACCCGATCGTGCGCGCCATCCTGCGCTTCTGCAAGGCGGACCCGATGCGCGTGGTCGTCGGCACCGCCGTCCTGGCGGCGATCGTCTCGCTCGACGGCGACGGCTCGACCACCTTCATGATCACCGTCTCGGCGATGTACCCGCTGTACAAGCGGCTCGGCCTGAGCCTGGTGGTCATGACGGGCGTCGCGGCCACCGCCAACGGCGTCATGAACACCCTGCCCTGGGGCGGCCCCACGGCCCGCGCCGCGACCGCCCTCAAGCTCGACGCCGGCGACATCTTCGTCCCGATGATCCCGGCCCTCGCGACGGGCCTGGTCTTCGTGTTCCTCCTGGCCTACGTCCTCGGTGTGAAGGAGCGCCGCCGGGTCGGCCTCCTGGCCATGCCCGAGGACGAGGACAAGGACAAGGACAAGGACAAGGACAAGGACAAGGACAAGGCCGTCACCTCCACCACCACCGTCGTCGAGCACGCCCCGGAGACCGCCTCCGCCCTGGTCTCCGCCGGTGCGGGCGGCTCCGCCGGGGCCTCGGCGGACCCGGCCGCTCCGGTAGGCCGCGGCGGTACGAAGCCCACCGCGACCGGCGGCTCCGATCCCGCGGCCCCGACCCCGGCGGCAGCCCCCGCCCCGGGCCCGGCCGCTGCCGACGCCCCCGAGGACGGGTTCCAGGGCCTCGACCCGCACCGCGCCACCCTGCGCCCGCGCCTGTACTGGTTCAACGCCGGCCTGACCATCGCCCTGCTCACCGCGATGATCATGGAGCTGCTGCCCATCCCGGTGCTGTTCCTGCTCGGCGCGGCCCTCGCCCTCACCGTCAACTACCCGCACATGCCCGACCAGAAGGCGCGGATCGCCGCCCACGCCGAGAACGTCCTCAACGTCGCCGGCATGGTCTTCGCCGCCGCCGTCTTCACGGGCGTCCTCTCCGGCACCGGCATGGTCAAGCACATGGCCGACTGGCTCGTCGGCGCCATCCCCGAGGGCATGGGCCCGCACATGGCGCTGGTCACCGGCCTGCTCAGCCTGCCGCTCACCTACTTCATGTCCAACGACGGCTTCTATTTCGGCGTACTGCCCGTCCTCGCCGAGGCCGGCGCCGCCCACGGCGTCTCCCCGCTCGAGATCGCCCGCGCCTCCCTGGTCGGTCAGGCGCTGCACATGTCGAGCCCGCTGGTTCCGGCCGTCTACGTCCTCGTCGGCATGGCCAAGGTCGAGTTCGGCGACCACACCCGCTTCACCGTCAAATGGGCGGCCCTGACCTCCCTGGTGGTCCTCGCGGCAGGGATGCTTTTCGGCATCATCTGATCCCGGCCGCCCCTGGCGCGCCGAAAACTACCGACGCTAGTTTGTAGGGTGTCCGCGAGGTCAGTTCTACGCGCTCGTGCGTGCTCGGGAGGAATGCCATGAAGGCCCACGACGGGATGTACATCGGCGGCGCATGGCTGCCCGCCACCGGACGCGACCGCATCGAGGTCGTCAACCCGGCCGACGAGACGGTCATCGCCTCGGTTCCGGCCGGCACCGCGGAGGACGTGGACGCCGCCGTACGGGCGGCCCGCGCGGCCTTCCCGGGCTGGGCGGCCACGGCTCCGGCCGAGCGGGCGGCGCTGATCGGCGCCCTGCGCGACGTGCTGGCCGCCCGCAAGGGCGAGATCGCCGAGACCATCACCGCGGAACTCGGCTCCCCGCTCGGCTTCGCGGAGATGGTCCACGTCGGGGCGCCGCTCGCGGTGGCCTCCTCGTACGCCGAACTGGCGGCCTCGTACTCCTTCGAGGAGCGGCTCGGGAACTCCACCGTGCTGCTCGAACCGATCGGTGTGGTCGGGGCCATCACGCCCTGGAACTATCCCCTGCACCAAGTCGTTGCAAAGGTGGCGCCCGCTCTCGCCGCCGGCTGCACCCTCGTCCTCAAGCCGGCCGAGGACACCCCGCTGACCGCACAGCTCTTCGCCGAAGCCGTGCACGAGGCGGGCATCCCGGCCGGAGTCTTCAACCTGGTGACCGGGACCGGCCCGGTCGCCGGGCAGGCCCTCGCCGCGCACGAGGGAGTCGACCTCGTCTCCTTCACCGGCTCGACCGCTGTCGGCAGGCAGATCGGCGCCACCGCCGGGGCCGCCGTCAAGCGGGTCGCCCTCGAGCTGGGCGGAAAATCGGCCAATGTCATCCTGCCCGGGGCCGACCTCGCCAAGGCCGTCGCCGCTGGCGTGGGCCACGTCATGAACAACACCGGCCAGAGCTGCAACGCGCTCACCCGCATGCTCGTCCACCGGGACCAGTATGAGGAGGCCGTCTCGCTCGCGGCCGCCGCCGTCGCCACGTACCCCACCGGCGACCCGACCGACCCGGCCACCCGCCTGGGCCCGGTCATCAACGCCAAGCAGCACGCACGCGTACGCGGGTACATCGCCAAGGGTGTTGAGGAGGGGGCTCGCCTCGTCGCCGGCGGCGCCGAGGCCCCGCACGAGCGGGGGTACTTCGTCGCGCCCACCGTGTTCGCCGACGTCACCCCCGACATGACCATCGCCCAGGAGGAGATCTTCGGCCCCGTGCTGTCGATCATCGCCTACGAGGACGAGGAGGACGCCCTGCGCATCGCCAACGGCACCGTCTACGGGCTGGGCGGCGCGGTCTGGGCCGCGGACGAGGAGACGGCCGTGGCCTTCGCCCGCCGCATGGACACCGGCCAGGTGGACATCAACGGCGGCCGCTTCAACGTGCTCGCGCCCTTCGGCGGCTACAAGCAGTCGGGCGTCGGCCGCGAGTTGGGCCCGCACGGTCTGACGGAGTACCTCCAGACCAAGTCCCTGCAGTTCTAAGCCGACCCGCACCGGCTCCGCCCCGCACAGCCTGCCCCGCACTGTCCGCCTGTCCCGCCCGTTCCGAGCCGCCCCGATCCGGAGAAGACGATCATGGTCCGCGCCGCCATCCTGCCCGCCGTCGGAGCCCCGCTCGAGATAAGGGAGATCGTGCTGCCCGATCCCGGGCCCGGGCAGGTCAGGGTCCGGCTGACCGCGGCCGGGGTCTGCCACTCCGACCTGTCCCTCACCAACGGCACCATGCGCGTGCCCGTGCCCGCCGTCCTCGGCCACGAGGGCGCGGGTACGGTCCTCGCCGTCGGGGAGGGTGTGACCCATGTCGCCCCCGGCGACGGGGTGGTGCTCAACTGGGCCCCGTCCTGCGGGCAGTGCCACCACTGCTCGATCGGCGAGGTCTGGCTCTGCGCGCAGGCGCTGACGGGTGTCGGGGCCGTCTACGCGCACGACGCGCAGGGCGCCGAGCTGCACCCGGGGCTGAACGTGGCCGCGTTCGCCGAGGAGACCGTCGTCGCGGCCAACTGCGTGCTGCCCGCGCCCGCCGGGATCCCGCTCGCCGAGGCCGCCCTGCTCGGCTGCGCGGTCCTCACCGGCTACGGAGCCGTGCACCACAGCGCCCAGGTCCGCCCGGGCGAGTCGGTGGCCGTGTTCGGGGTGGGCGGGGTCGGCCTGGCCGCTCTGCAGGCCGCCCGGATCGCGCAGGCGGGCCCCATCGTGGCCGTCGACGTCTCCCCGGCCAAGGAGGAACTGGCGCGGGCGGCGGGAGCCACCGATTTCGTGCTCGCCTCCGACACCACCGCCAAGCAGATCCGCGCCCTGACCGGAGGCCAGGGCGCGGACGTCGCCGTCGAGTGCGTCGGCCGGGCGCAGAGCATCCGCGCGGCCTGGGAGTCCACCCGCCGGGGCGGCCGGACCACGGTGGTCGGGATCGGCGGGAAGGACCAGGAGGTCACGTTCCACGCGCTGGAGATCTTCCACTTCGCCCGCACCCTCACCGGCTGTGTCTACGGCAACAGCGACCCGGCCCGTGACCTCCCGGTCATCGCCGAACACGTCCGCGCGGGCCGGCTCGACCTCGGCGCCCTGGTCACCGACCGCATCACCCTCGACGGCATCCCGGCCGCGTTCGACGCCATGCTGGCGGGCAAGGGCGGCCGCTCCCTGGTCGTCTTCTAGGGGCCGCCCCGCCCTCGGTGGGCCGCGCCGGCCCGGCCCTGCCCGCGCCGGCCCGGCCCTGCCCGTGCCGGGCCCTGCCCGTGCCGGGCCCTGCCCGTGCCGGGCCCTGCCCGTGCCGGGCCCTGCCCGTGCCGGGCCCTGCCCACGCCGGCCCTGCCCACGCCGGCCCTGCCCACGCCGGCCCTGCCCACGCCGGCCCTGCCCGCGCCGGGCCGGGCCCTGCCCTGCCGTGCCGGGCCGTGCGTCACGCGGATGTGCGGATCGCCTCGTACTGGAGGGCAAGGCCGTCCAGCAGGGCCGCCAGGCCGGTTTCGAAGGCGCCCTCGTCCACCTCGTGCTGGCGCTCGGCCAGCAAGTGGGCCTGTCCCAGGTGCGGGTAGTCCGCCGGGTCGTATGCCGTCTCGTCGTCCACGAAACCCCGGGCGAAGGAGGCCATCGCCGAGCCCAGGATGAAGTACCGCATCAGCGCGCCGATCCGGGTCGCCTGCGCCGGGGGCCAGCCGGCCTCCGTCATCGCGCCGAAGACCGCGTCCGCCAGCCGCAGGCCCGCCGGCCGGCGCCCCGGGCCCCGCGCCAGCACCGGGACGATGTTGGGATGGTCGGACAGGGCGTCCCGGTACGAGTGGGCCCAGGCGTGCAGGGCGTCCCGCCAGTCCAGGCGCCGGCCGGGCTCGAACATCGACAAGTCGACCCGCGCGCTCACCGCGTCCGCGACCGCGTCCAGGATCTCGTCCTTGGTGCGGAAGTGGTTGTACAGGGACGGCCCGCTGACCCCCAGTGCGGCCGCCAGCCGCCGCGTCGACACCGCCTCCAGCCCCTCCGCGTCCACCAGCGCACCCGCCGCCTCGACGATGCGGGCTCTGCTGAGAAGGGGCTTGCGCGGTCTGGCCATGCGCCACATAGTAGGGCCTGCCCGCCATAAACTACCGGTGCTAGTTAAAGGCCGGGACGAGACGCCCGGAGGTGCCCGGTGGACCTGGAGCTGAGCGAGGAGCAGAGCGCCGTACGCCGGCTCGCCCGAGAGTTCACCGAGCGCGAGGTGGTCCCGTACGCCGCCGCCTGGGACCGCGCCGAGAGCGTCGACCGGGGCATCGTGAAGAAGCTCGGGGCGCTCGGCTTCCTCGGCCTGACCGTCCCCGAGGAGTACGGCGGCTCCGGCGGCGACCACCTCGCGTACGTGCTGGTCACGGAGGAGCTCGGGCGCGGCGACTCCGCCGTGCGCGGCATCGTCTCCGTCTCCCTCGGCCTGGTCGCCAAGACCGTCGCGGCCTGGGGGACCGAGGAGCAGAAGCACGCCTGGCTGCCCCGCCTGTGCTCCGGGGACGCGCTCGGCTGCTTCGGCCTGACCGAGCCCGGCACCGGCTCCGACGCCGGGAGCCTCACCACCCGTGCCGTGCGCGAGGGGGACTCGTACCGCCTGAGCGGCAGCAAGATGTTCATCACCAACGGCACCTGGGCCGACGTCGTACTGCTCTTCGCCCGCACCGGTGACGAGCCCGGCCACCGCGGGGTCTCCGCCTTCCTCGTCCCCACCGACACCCCCGGCCTCACCCGCCACGAGATCCACGGCAAGCTCGGCCTGCGCGGCCAGGCCACCGCCGAGCTCACCCTCGACGGGGTCCGCGTCCCGGCCTCGGCCATGCTCGGCCCCGAGGGCAAGGGCTTCTCGGTCGCCATGTCCGCGCTGGCCAAGGGGCGGATGTCGGTCGCCGCCGGCTGCGTCGGCATCGCCCAGGCCGCCCTGGACGCGGCCGTCTCGTACGCCGCCCAGCGCGAGCAGTTCGGCAAGCCGATCGCCCACCACCAGCTGGTCCAGGAGCTGATCGCCGACATCTCGGTCGACGTGGACGCCGCCCGCCTGCTGACCTGGCGGGTCGCCGACCTGATCGACCGCGGGCAGCCCTTCGCCACCGAGTCCTCCACCGCGAAGCTCTTCGCCTCCGAGGCCGCCGTCCGCGCCGCGAGCAACGCCCTCCAGGTGCACGGCGGTTACGGGTACATCGACGAGTACCCGGCAGGGAAGCTGCTCCGCGACGCCCGGGTGATGACCCTCTACGAGGGCACCAGCCAGATCCAGAAGCTGCTCATCGGTCGCGCGCGCACCGGGGTTTCCGCCTTCTGAACGGATCCGCCGCGCGCGGGCTCGCTAAGCGCTTGCTCACCCTCCGGTAAGGTGTCACTCCCATACGGCGAAGAGGGTGAGTGAGCGATGGACAGCGCGGCGGAGACGGCCGACGGCTACCAGCCGTGGTCCGAGGTCAGTCCCGACGCGGCGCGGCGGCTGCTCATCGCGGCGGTCGAGGCCTTCGCGGAGCGCGGCTACCACGCGACCACCACACGTGACATCGCGGGCCGCGCCGGGATGAGCCCGGCCGCCCTCTACATCCACTACAAGACCAAGGAAGAGCTGCTCCACCGGATCAGCCGGATCGGCCACGACAAGGCCCTGGAGATCCTCACCATCGCGGCCGACGGCCCCGGGGGCGCCTCCGAGCGGCTCGACGCGGCCGTGCGCTCCTTCGTACGGTGGCACGCCGCGCACCACACCACCGCGCGCGTGGTCCAGTACGAGCTCGATGCTCTCGCTCCGGAGCACCGCTCCGAAATCGTGGCACTGCGCCGCCAGAGCGACGCCGCGGTGCGCCGCATCCTCGCCGACGGAGTCGAGGCGGGGGAGTTCGCCGTCCCCGACGTGCCCGGCACCACCCTCGCCGTACTGTCGCTCTGCATCGACGTGGCCCGCTGGTTCAGCGTCTCCGGATCCCGCACGCCCGACGAGGTCGGCGCGCTCTACGCCGACCTCGTACTCCGCATGGTGGGCGCGCGGCCCCGCGGCTAGCCCCGGCCCCCAGGCCGGCGGCGGAAGCCGTCCGGCAGCGGCAGCGGCGGCCGGACGCCGGTCAGAAGTAGTAGCGCGACACCGACTCCGCCACGCACACCGGCTTGTCGCCGCCCTCGCGCTCCACGGTGACGGTGGCCGCGACCTGTACGCCGCCCCCCGCCTCCGTGACCTCGGTGATCACGGCGGTCGCGCGGAGCCGCGAGCCGACCGGCACCGGCGCCGGGAAGCGCACCTTGTTCACCCCGTAGTTGATGCCCATCTTCATGCCCTCGACCCGCATGATCTGCGGCACCAGGCTCGGCAGCAAGGACAGGGTCAGATAGCCGTGCGCGATCGTGGTGCCGAAGGGTCCGGCCGCCGCCCGCTCCGGGTCCACGTGGATCCACTGGTGGTCGCCCGTGGCGTCCGCGAAGAGGTCGATCCGCTTCTGGTCCACCTCCAGCCACCCGCTGGGCCCGAGCGGTTCGCCCGTCCCGGCGTGCAGCTCCTCGGCGGACGTGAAGATCCTCGGCTCGGCCATGCCCTGCTCCTGCCTCTCACTCACGGATGCGCCGGGGCGAACAAGCGCTTGCTCAGCATGCTGGGACCGTATGTGTATGTCAACGGACCGCCGACTACCCTCGACCGCGTGCCGCAGATTCCCGAGAAGGTCCACGAACTCACCGTCGGCCAGCTGTCCGCCCGCAGCGGGGCCGCCGTCTCAGCACTCCACTTCTACGAGGCCAAGGGCCTGATCAGCAGCCGCCGCACCTCCGGCAACCAGCGCCGCTACACCCGTGAGGCGCTGCGCCGGGTCGCCTTCGTACGCGCCGCCCAGCGCGTGGGCATCCCGCTCGCCAGCATCCGCGACGCCCTGGCCCAGCTCCCCGAGGAGCGCACCCCCACCCGCGAGGACTGGGCCCGCCTCTCCGCGGCCTGGCGCACCGAGCTCGACCAGCGGATCAGCCAACTCGGGCGGCTGCGCGACCACCTGACCGACTGCATCGGCTGCGGCTGCCTCTCCCTGGAGACCTGCGCGCTGTCCAACCCGGACGACGTCTTCGGCGAACGGATCACCGGCTCGCGGCTGTAGCCGGCGCGTGCCGCGCCAGCAGCTCCCGGGCCGCCGCCACCAGTTCGGCGTTCGACCGCGCCGGCCGCCCGTCCGGCAGGCGCAGCACCTCGCCCACGCCGGTCCGCGTGCCCGTCCCGCAGCGCGCGGCCAGCCGCAGCACCGGCCAGGCGGCGGCCTCCCGCCCGAACAGCACCACCGCCACCGGCGGCAGCCCGCGCAACCCGGCCACCAGCGCCGGATCGGCCGAGGCGAGCTCCGCCACCAGCCGCACCCGCCCGGGCGTCCGCACCGGCCAGGCCAGGAACCGGGCCATCGGCTCAGGCCCGGCCGGTCCGCCCAGCGGAACCAGCGCGTCCACCGCGACCCCCCGGTCCAGCAGCGCCTGCGCCAACTCCGCTGCCCCCGGCTCCGCGAAGCCCACCTCCGCCCGGTCCGGCAGCACGGCCCAGGACCGGACCCGCTCCAGCCGCCCCGCCGGATCGGGCTCGGCCGCCACGCTCACCGGCACCGACAGCGGTACGGAGACCCCCGTGCCCCGCAGCGCCTCCAGCACCGGCCCGACCACCCGCGGCGACAGGCTCTGGCGCCCGCACGGCGTCCGCGGGCTCACCAGCACCTCCCCGGCCCCCGCAGCGACCGCCGCCGCGGCGGCCTCCGCCAGATCCTGCGGCGACATCGGAACGGCCGCCCCCTCGGCGGCGCTCCGGGCCCCGTTCAGCGACACCGCCGGAGCCGCGGACGCGTGCCGCGCTGCCCCGGGTCTCATGCGGCCCCCGCGGTCGGCGTGTCCGCGAGCGCCGGTCTCGGCACCACGATTCCGCAGCCCGCGCACACCGGACCTTCCCCGGCCCACGCCTGCTCCCAGGCACCGACCGCGGGCACGGCCGGCCAGCGCAGCTCCTCGTCGCCGCAGACCGGGCAGGCCTTCCCCGGCTCCGACTCCAGCGCCTTCACCAGCCGTCGCAGCACCTCGCCCAGCGCCCCCTCCGGCCGCACCCCCGGATCCGCGCACCGCACCACCGCGTCCCCGCTCCCGCCCCACGTCCACCCCGGCCGGCGCAGCCCGTCGTGCTTCTCCCGCCGGCGCCGCTCCGCGAACTGGCGCTCGTACTCCAGCCAGACCGCCCGCGCGTCCTCCAGCTCCTCCAGCGCGGCGACCAGCCGCAGGGGGTCGGCCCCCCGGTCCTCCGGGGCGATCCCGTGCCGGTCGCACAGGTGCCACCACGTGGCCCGGTGCCCGTAGGGAGCGAACCGCTCCAGACAGCGGCGCAGGGAATGGCGCCGCAAGGCCCGGTCGTTGCGTGCGTCACGCACCTGGTATGCCAGACTCCGGAATCCCGCCATCGCACCTTCACCTCCGCCGATGTGCCCAACATGCCCTGCGGGTGCCGGGCGCATGCGGGGGCGGTCGAGGCGTGCGGGTGGCACATGGCCGGAATTCAGCGCCCCATGCGCCCCGCCGCAACCACCAGCCGGGCCAGTTCCGCATGGCAGATGTCGCTGTGCGCCCCCGAGGGGGCGCCGCCGCGCCGCACCACCGAGCCCGCGTCCACGCTGACGCAGCCCGCCGCCGGAACCCCCTCGCGCAGGGCGGTGTCCAGCGTCAGCCGGGGCGCGCCCGCCACGGCACGCACCCCGTCGTGCCCGATCGCGCCCCAGCGTTCGTCGAGGCCCAGCAGTCCGGCCGAATCGCCCGCCATCCGGGAGGCCAGCGGATAGAACACCCGCAGGGAGGTGTCGTGCGGGGAATGGCAGGCCACCACCGGTCCGTCGACCTTGCGCTGGAGGCCGCCCAGGGCGCCGGCGCGGTTCCTGTCGTGCGGCAGCCGGTCCGAGAACACGTAGTGGGAGAAGGCTCCCTGGAGCAGGGTCAGGGAGCCGATGTGCCGGGCGCCGTCCGGCACGGCGCGCAGGGAGAACGACACCAGCCGCGCCCCGAAGCTGTGCCCGATCAGATGGATCCGCAGGCCCGGACGCCGGTGCGCGAGCTCCGTCAGCACCGGGCCGAGGCCGCGCTCGCCGACCACGCCCGCCCGCTTCTTCATCTTGTAGTACGTAGCCTGCCGCAGCAGCTCCTTCGCGCCGTTCCACAGCGGTCGCAGCCCGCCGCCGAACGCCAGAGGCCGCTCACCGGCGCCCCCGGCCGGCCCGCCCGCCTCGCCCAGCG
Source organism: Streptomyces sp. NPDC058525 (assembly GCF_042719495.1). NCBI lineage: Bacteria > Bacillati > Actinomycetota > Actinomycetes > Kitasatosporales > Streptomycetaceae > Streptomyces > Streptomyces sp. NPDC058525. The sequence goes on along the minus strand of NZ_JBHXNP010000056.1, from coordinate 40,446 downwards.
CTTCGGCCAGCGCCCGGCAGACCTCCAGGACGTCCTCCGCGAAAACGGCCGGTACGGGCGCCGCCGAAGGCATGAGGACCGCGGCGTCGACCGTGCCCGCCGCGCCCGCCGTGCCCGCCGGGTCCGCCCCACCCGCCGCATCCGCCGTATCGGTCGTGTCCGTCACCTCGGCCACGTCGACGACGTCCACACCGGCGAGCTCCCGTACGAGCGCCCCGAACTCGATGAAGGCCGCCTCCGACTCCGGCCGCTCCTCCAGCAGTTCGGCCACCCGGTCCAGCTCCGCCTCCCGCCCGGGCCAGAACTCCCCGAGCGCCCGCCGGGTCCCGGGGTCCAGCGCCGTCCCGAAGCCGGGCTCCGCGAGTGCGCCCCGCTCCTCGAAGTCCGGTATCGGCTCGTCGGAGAAGCGCATCGAGGGCCATACGACGCCCACGTACCCCAGCCGTACCCCCGGCCCCACCAGCCCCGGGAACGGGGCGAAGAACCGTTCGTACAGCCGGGTCGCCGTGGAGCGGTCGCTGTTCCAGCCGTGCGCGAAGACCAGCAGGTCCGTGGCTTCGATCCGGGCCACCGCCGCCAGTGAGCCCCGGTCCACATCGCCCTCGGAGTCGAAGGTCAGCTCCGCATACGGCCCCACCCCGATCCCGGCCCCGACCCCGGCCCCGGCCGCGACCCCGACCCCGACCCCAGTCCCGGCCCCGACCCCGCTGTCCGCCATGACCCGTCCCCCTCCACGCCGCGCGCCCGGTGGATCCAGCATCCTGCGGGTACGCCCGCCCGGCCAGACCCCCGACGCCGCCGGCTCACCCGTAGAGCAGGTACTCCGCGCGCACCGCCTCGAACCGGGCCAGCCCCGCCGCCCAGTCACCCGCGATCTCCTCCACCCCGGCCCCCGCGTCCACCAGCTTCCGCACCCGGTCCGATCCCGTCAGCCGGTCGATCCAGTGGTCCGTGCGCCAGGCGAAGCCGCTCCACGACCGCCGGGCCGTGACCAGCAGCCCGATCCCGGCCCGTACCGGATCGAAGGCCTCGCGGTCGTGCACGATCAGCCGGACCCCGCCGCACACCTTCCCCACGTGCTTGGAGAACGACGGCGTGAAGTACGCCTCCCGGAACCACACGCCGGGCAGGTCCAGCGCGTTCGCGGCCTCCGCCCACCGCCGGTCCACGCCCTCCGCGCCCAGCACCTCGAAGGGGGTGGTCGTCCCGCGCCCCTCGGACAGGTTCGTCCCCTCGAACAGGCAGGTGCCGGCGTACGCGAGAGCCGTGTCCGGGGTCGGCATGTTCGGGCTGGGCGGCACCCAGGGCAGCCCCGTCTCCCCGAAGAACGACCCCCGCCGCCAGCCGGTCATCTCCACCGTCCGCAGCCTGACCGACTTCTCGGGCAGCCGGGACAGGAACTCGCCGTTGAACAGCAGGGCCAGCTCGGCCGCCGTCATCCCGTGCGCGAGCGCGATCGGCTCCCGGCCCACGAAGCTCGCGTACGGAGCCTCCAGCACCGGCCCCGCGGCCCGCCGGCCGCCCACCGGGTTGGGCCGGTCCAGCACCACCACCGCCTTGCCGGCGAGGGCGGCCGCGCGCATGCAGTCGTAGAGCGTCCAGATGTAGGTGTAGAAACGCGCCCCGACGTCCTGGATGTCGAAGACGACGGTGTCGACACCGGCGGCCGTGAACACGTCCGCGAGCCGTTGCCCGCTCTTGTCGTACGTGTCGTACACGGGCAGCCCCGTCGCCGGATCCCGGGACGCCCCCTCGGAGCCGCCCGCCTGCGCCGTCCCGCGGAACCCGTGCTCCGGGCCGAACACCGCGACCAGGTCCACCCGTTCGTCCGCGTGCAGTACGTCGACCAGGTGGCGGGCGTCGGCGGTGATCCCGGTGGGGTTGGTGACCACCCCGACCTTCTGCCCGGCGAGTACGGCGTACCCGTCCGCGGCCAGGCACTCGAAGCCGGTCCGCACCTGCCCCGCCCGTGCGGCGGCCGCACCGCCCACCGCCGGAGCCGAGCCCACCGCCCCGGCAGCCCCCACCGCCCCGGCAGCCCCCACCGCCCCGGCAGCCCCCACCGCCCCGGCAGCCCCCACCGCCCCGGCAGCCCCCACGGCCCCCGCCGCCCCCATGGCCCCCGCCAGTCCCAGCACCCCGCGTCGCGAGAGAGTCATCCCGCCACGCTAGGGCGCAGCCCCCTTCCGTCCCGACATACCGACTGGTTAGTCTGCCCACGGTTCCACAGCCACCGCCCGCCTCCGCCCGCGACAGCCCGCAGCCCGCCGCCGGCCACCACCGTCACCCCCTGCCGTCCCTCCCGAAAGGTGATTCCCGTGAGCACGAACGCGTTCCAGGACCAGCGAGTCGTCGTCACCGGCGCGGGCGGCGGGATCGGCGCCGCCCTCGCCCACCGCTTCGCCGCCGAGGGCGCCACGGTGGTCGTCAACGACCTCGACGCGGCCAAGTCGGCCGCGGTGGCGGACGCGATCGGTGCCCGCGCGATCTCCGTCCCCGGTGACGCGTCGGCGATCGTCACCGAGGCCCTGGAGGCCCTCGGCGGCGGGATCGACGTCTACTGCGCCAACGCCGGACTGGCCTCCGGCGGCGACGCCTTCGCCGACGAGGCCGTCTGGGAGGCGGCCTGGGACACCAACGTCATGGCCCACGTCCGCGCGGCCCGGCTGCTCCTGCCGGACTGGCTGGAGCGGGGGAGCGGCCGCTTCGTGTCCACCGTCTCCGCCGCCGGACTGCTGACCATGATCGGGGCGGCGCCGTACAGTGTCACCAAGCACGGTGCGCTCGCCTTCGCCGAATGGCTCTCGCTGACCTACCGCCACCGCGGTGTCCAGGTCCACGCCATCTGCCCGCAGGGGGTGCGCACCGACATGCTGACGGCCGCGGGATCGGCGGGTGAGCTCGTCCTCGCACCGACCGCGATCGAGCCGGCGGCGGTCGCTGACGCACTGTTCGACGGCATGGAGAAGGGCCGGTTCTTGATCCTCCCGCACCCCGAGGTCGCGGACTTCTACGCCGCCCGCGCCACCGACCCGGACCGCTGGCTGAGCGGTATGAACCACCTCCAGCGCAAGTGGGAGACACCGTGACCCCCGTGGCCTCCCCGTACGCCGCCAAGCCGTGGCTCGGCCTGCTCAGCCCGGCCCAGCGGGCGCCCGTCTCCCCGCCGCCGACCGTGCTGCACGCCTTCCGCGCGGCCGTGGCCCGGGCCCCCGAACGCACCGCGCTCGCCTACTTCGACGGGAGCACCGGCTACGCCGAGGCCGACGCGCTCTCCGACTCGGTGGCCGGCCACCTCGCGGCGCGCGGCATCGGCCGCGGTGACCGGGTCGCGGTCATGCTGCAGAACACCCCGCACTTCGTGCTGGCCGTCCTCGCCGCCTGGAAGGCCGGGGCGGTCGTGGTCCCGCTCAACCCCATGTACAAGGCCGGCGAGGTCGGGCACATCCTGCGCGACTCCGGGGCCGCCGCGCTGGTCTGCGACGGCCGCGCCTGGTCGGCGTACCTGCGCGAGGCCGCGGAGGACACGGCCGTACGGACCGTCCTGACCGCCTCCGACCTGGACTTCCAGACCCGCAACGACCCGCGCGTCCTCGGCCCCGCGCCCGCCCCGCATCCCCTGCCCCGGCAGGCGGCCCCGCCCGCCCCGGGGGATGGCGCGGCCGGGCGGAGCGACCGCGTCGCCCCGCCGGCGGCGGCCCTGAACGTCAGCGACCTCCACACCGTGGCCCACGGCAGGCGGCCCGCGCCGCCGGACCCGCGGCTCACCGCCGACGACACCGCACTCATCAGCTACACCTCCGGCACCAGCGGCACCCCCAAGGGCGCGATGAACCCGCACGGCGCCCTCACGTACAACGCCGTCCGCCAGGTCACCGCCCACCCGCTCCCCGAGGGCGCCACCTACTTCGCCCTCGCGCCGCTCTTCCACATCACCGGCATGGTGTGCGAGCTCGCCGCCTGCTTCGTCAACGCCGGCACCCTCGTCCTCGCCCACCGGTTCGACGCCGCGGTCGTGCTCGACGCCTTCCTGGAGCACCGGCCCGCCTACACCGTCGGCCCGGCCACCGCCTTCATGGCCCTGGCCGCCCATCCGGAGGCGACCCGGGAGCACTTCGCCTCGTTCCGGGTGATCTCCTCGGGCGGCGCCCCGCTGCCGCCCGCGCTCGTCGAACGGCTGCGCGGAGCCTTCGGCTTCTACCTGCGCAACGGCTACGGCCTCACCGAGTGCACCGCTCCCTGCGCCAGCGTCCCGCCGCACCTCGAAGCCCCCGTCGACCCGGCCTCCGGCACCCTCTCCGTGGGAGTCCCCGGCGCCGACACCGTCGTACGGATCCTCGACGAGCGGGGCGCGGAGGTGCCCTTCGGCGAGACCGGCGAGATTGCCGTCCGCGGCCCGCAGGTCGTGCCCGGCTACTGGGGCCTGCCCGACGACACCGCCAAGGCCTTCCCGGACGGCGAACTGCGCACCGGAGACGTCGGTTTCATGGACCCGGACGGCTGGCTCTACGTCGTCGACCGCAAGAAGGACATGATCAACGCCTCCGGCTTCAAGGTGTGGCCGCGCGAGGTCGAGGACGTGCTCTACACCCACCCGGCGGTGCGCGAGGCGGCCGTGGTCGGCGTCCCGGACCCCTACCGGGGGGAGAGCGTGAAGGCGTACGTCAGCCTCCGGCCCGGCGCCCGCGCGGAACCGGCCGAACTGTCCGCCTACTGCGCCGAACGCATCGCGGCCTACAAGTACCCGCGCCAGGTGGAGATCCTGCCTGTTCTGCCGAAGACCACCAGTGGCAAGATCCTTCGACGGGAACTGCGCGACCGCGGCTGAAAACAGTCGGATGGTCGTACAGCTGGAATGGGAAGGGAAGGTCGGAGCCATGGCTGCCAGGACCACGGAACCCGAAGGCACGCACGAGGCCCCGGTACCGCAGCGGCTGCTGGCCGTCGCCACCCGGCTGTTCGCCGAACGCGGCTACGACCGCACCTCCGTACAGGAGATCGTCGAGGCGGCCGGGGTCACCAAGGGCGCGCTCTACCACTACTTCGGGTCCAAGGACGACCTGCTGCACGAGGTGTACGCGCGCATGCTGCGCCGCCAGCAGCAGCGGCTCGACGCGGTGGCCGGATCCGACGCGCCGGTCGAGGACCGGCTGCGGGCGGCCGCCGCCGACGTGGTGGTCACGACCATCGAGAACCTCGACGACGCGATGATCTTCTTCCGCTCGATGCACCAGCTCAGCCCGGAGAAGTTCAAGCAGGTGCGCGCGGAGCGCCGGCGCTACCACGAGCGCTTCCGGGCGCTGATCGAGGAGGGCCAGCGCAGCGGCGTGTTCTCCACGGCCACCCCCGCCGACCTGGTGGTGGACTACCACTTCGGGTCCGTGCACCACCTGTCGACCTGGTACCGCGCGGACGGGCCGCTCACCCCGCAGCAGGTCGCCGATCACCTCGCCGACCTGCTGCTGCGCGCACTGCGTCCCTGAGCTCAGCCCAGCGGGAGGACCTTGCGGCCCCAGGTCTCCTCGGTCACCACGGCGAACGAGATGTACCAGGCGATCCCAGCGCAGAGCAGGCCGAGGTAGCCGCCGACGTGGCCGAGGGCGGTGACCTGGGACAGGTCGCCCAGGGCCAGGAACAGGAAGGTCAGCGCCAGCACGCCGAACAGCAGCCGGTGCGCCAGGTCGAGCTTCATGGCGGCGACGGACATGTAGGCCGTGAAGACGAACCAGGCGACGAGGAACCAGCCGGTGGCGATGTGCGCCTGGCCGGCCGGCAGCGTAGGCACGACGAACTTCACGTAGCCCGCGAAGGCCATCCAGAAGGCGCCGTACGAGACGAAGGCCGTGGTCGCGAAGGTGTTGCCGCGCCGGAACTCCATCACGCCGGCCGCGAACTGGGCGATGCCGCCGTAGAAGAGCGCGAGCGGCAGCACGACGGCGCTGAGGGCCGCGTTCGCGATCAGCCCCGAGTTGAAGAGGCTGAGCACGAAGGTGGTCAGGGCGAACGCGGCCAGGCCGAGCGGCCCGGGGTTCGCGACCGAAGCCTGCGGCGCGGGGGCAGGGGAGGCCTCGGCGTGGTGGGCCGGGGCCTGCGGCGCGGGGGCCAGGGTGGAGCTGGGCATGGCGAAGGGCACTTTCGGTGGGGGGAGAACTCGAATATATCGGACTCCCCGACTGGTCTGGACCACCGAAGGTCCACCCGCCGGGGGCAGAGGTCCCAACCCCTGTCCCCGTCCGGGCCCCCGCCCGCCGCTACATGTACCGCTTCAGCTCGCGCCGGGCCAGCGAGCGCTGGTGCACCTCGTCCGGGCCGTCCGCCAGCCGCAGCGTCCGCGCCGCCGCCCACAGCTCCGCGAGCGGGAAGTCCTGGCTCACCCCGCCCGCGCCGTACAGCTGCACCGCGTCGTCCAGGATCCCCACCACCGCCCGCGGGGTCGCGATCTTGATGGACTGGATCTCGGTGTGCGCGCCCCGGTTGCCGGCCGTGTCCATCAGCCAGGCCGTCTTCAGGACCAGCAGCCGCAACTGCTCCACCGTGACCCGGGCGTCCGCGATCCAGTTCTGTACGACGCCCTGCGCGGCCAGCGGCTTGCCGAAGGCCGTACGGTCCACGGCGCGCCGGCACATCAGCTCGATCGCCCGCTCCGCCATGCCGATCAGCCGCATGCAGTGGTGGATGCGGCCCGGCCCGAGCCGCGCCTGGGCGATGGCGAAGCCGGTGCCCTCCTCGCCGATCAGGTTCGCCGCCGGGACCCGCGCCCCGTCGAAGACCACCTCGGCGTGCCCGCCGTGGTCGTGGTCCTCGTACCCGTACACCGTCATCGCCCGGCGCACCTCGACCCCCGGGGTGTCGCGCGGCACCAGGATCATCGACTGCTGGCGGCGCGGATCGGAGCCCTGCGGATCGGTCTTGCCCATCACGATGAAGATCTTGCAGTCCGGGTTCATCGCCCCCGAGATGAACCACTTGCGGCCCGTGACCACATACGTGTCACCCGCGCGCTCGATCCGCGTCTCGATGTTGGTCGCGTCCGAGGACGCCACCTCCGGCTCGGTCATCGCGAACGCGGAGCGGATCTCCCCGGCCAGCAGGGGCTCCAGCCACTGCTTCTTGTGCTCCTCGGAGCCGAACTGCGCGAGCAGCTCCATGTTCCCGGTGTCCGGGGCTGCGCAGTTGGTCGCCATCGGGGCCAGGTGCGGGCTGCGGCCGGTGATCTCGGCGAGCGGGGCGTACTGGAGGTTGGTCAGCCCGGCGCCGTACGCGGCGTCCGGCAGGAAGAGGTTCCACAGTCCCTGGCGGCGCGCCTCGGCCTTCAGTTCACCGAAGACGGCCGGGGTGTCCCAGGGCGAGGCCAGCCGTGCGCGCTGCCCGGCGGCGACGGCCTCCGCCGGGTAGACGTACTCCTCCATGAACGCGAGCAGCCGCTCGCGGAGTTCCTCGGTCCGGGCGTCGAATGCGAAGTCCATCGGTTGTGTGCCTCAGCCTTCGTGGCGGTTTCGAGGTGTGCGGGGGGCCTGGAGCGTGGTGAGACCGTGCTCGATGAAGACCGGGACCAGCTCGCCGATCCGGTCGAAGCCCGCGCCGACGGTCTGCCCGAGCGTGTAGCGGTAGTGGATCCCCTCGAGGATCACCGCGAGCTTGAACCAGGCGAACGCCGTGTACCAGGCGATCGCACCGGTGTCCCGCCCGGAACGGGCCGCGTACCGCTCGACCAGCTCGGCGGGGGACGGATGGCCCGGAGCCCCGCTGGTCGTGCTGACCGGGGACTCGGTCAGGCCCAGGTCCGAGCTGTACATCACCAGCAGCCCGAGGTCGGTGAGCGGATCGCCCAGCGTGGACATCTCCCAGTCCAGCACCGCCCGGATCCGGTCGTCCGGACCACCGATCAGTACGTTGTCCAGCCGGAAGTCCCCGTGCACCACGGTCGGCGCGGGGGAGACGGGCAGCGACCGGCCGAGCGCGCCGTGCAGTTCGTCGATCCCGGAGAGCTCCCGGCCCCGGGAGGCCGCGAGCTGCTTGCCCCAGCGGCGCAGCTGCCGGTCCAGGAAGCCCGCGGGACGGCCGAAATCGCCCAGGCCGACGGCCTCGGGGTCCACCGCGTGCAGGTCGACCAGGGTGTCGACCAGGCCGAGCACCGCCCGCCGGGTGCGTTCGGGGCCGATCGCGGCGAGCTCGCCCGCCGTCCGGTAGGGAACCCCCTCCACGTACTCCATGACGTAGAACGGCGCGCCCATCACGGACTCGTCCTCGCACAGCAGCACCGGCTCCGGAACCGGTACGGCCGTCCCGTGCAGGGCGGCGATGACCCGGTGCTCGCGCCGCATGTCGTGCGCCGTGTCCAGGACGTGGCCGAGCGGGGGACGGCGTACGACCCAGCGGCCGGCACCGTCGGTGACCTCGTACGTGAGGTTCGACCGGCCCCCTTCGATCAGGCGGGCGCTCAGCGCCCCGGCCACGAGCCCGGGCCGCGCCGTGTCGAGATGGCCGCGCAGCCGTTCCAGATCGAGGCCTCGCGGACCGTCCGGGGCTGGGGTCATGGGTGGGCACCTCCGTACGCAGTTCGACGGTGACTGTTCACTCGGAGGTAATCATGCCGACCAGTCGGTATGCCGTCCAGGGTGCGGGCCGAAAACTCCTCCGGCCCGCACCTCACCCCGCCCCGCCGCGCGGGCGTGCTCGGCTGCGCTCAGGCATGGCAGAGGATCGGCGTCCCGCCGTTCATCACCGTCATGTCCTTCAGCACCGCCAGGATGTCCAGCGGAGCGCCTTCCGGCTCCCCGGCCAGTTCCGCGTACGCCCGGTGCAGGTTCGCCACCAGCCGCTCGCTCTCCCGCCACGCCGCGAACTCGCCGAGATCGGCCCGCCGGGCCGTCTCCAGCGGACTAAGCCCCTCCGCCCGCCCCTCCCGGGCCAGTTCGGCCACGTACCGCAGGTAGCGCTCGGTGGCGTCGTAGGCCGACGCGTCGGTCAGCGGCCCGTGGCCCGGTACGACGGTCTCCGCGTCCAGCGAGCGCAGCAGCTCCAGCGCCCGCAGCGAGCCGGCCAGGGAGCCCATCGCGAGGAAGGGAGTGCCCTCGGCGAAGACCAGGTCGCCGGTGAACACGACCCGCTGCCGGGGCAGCCACACGATCGAGTCCCCGGTGGTGTGCGCGACGCCCGGGTGGATGACCCGCACCTCCGTCCCGCCGACGTGCAGGGTCATCCGGTCGCTGTAGGTCAGGTCGGGCGCGGTGATCTCTATCGAGCCGAAGTCGGTCGCGGGCCAGATCATCTCGAGCTGGTGCCCGGCGGCGAGCTGCTCGGCCCGCGCGTTGTCGTGCCCGAGGACCAGCGCCTCGGGCGTGAACACGCCGTTGCCGTAGGTGTGGTCGCCGTGGTGGTGGGTGTTCACGACCGTGCGGGGTAGCGGTACGCCGGTGGCCGTGACGGCCTCGCGCAGGGCCAGCGCGCGCCGCTCGGTGGCGGCGGTGTCGACGAGCAGGGTCCGGCCGCCGTCGCTGACGAACCCCGCGTTGTTGAGGCACCAGCCGCCGTCCGGCTGGACGTAGGCGTACACCCCCGGTGCGGGCTGGACGAGGTACGGCTTGTCGACGGTCGCGGTCATCTGCGCTCTCCCCGGGTCGCTTTGACGGGCGGTCGGCATCCTGCCAGCCGTCGCGGCGCCGGGGGAGGGCGGGTGGTGCTCCTGGGCGGACTTTCGGCCGTCGCGGCCGTCGAGGCCGCGTGCCTCGGCGGTCGCCGGCAGTCGCCGGCGGCCGCCGGCGGTCGTCAGCAGCTGTCGGCAGAGGTCAGCGGTCGCCGGCAGCCGTCAGTGGTCGTCGTAGTGCCCGTCGTGCTCGGCGTGCCGGTGTCCGTCGTGCACGTAGTCCACGTGGTCCCCGTGCCGGACCGACTCGTGCCCGCAGTCCGAGCCGTGCACGTGCGTGTGGCCGTCGTGCGTGGTGTGGCCCTGGCTCTCGCACTCGTCCCAGTGCCCGGAGTGCTCCCGGTGCAGGTGGCCGTCGTGCGCGTAGTCGAGGTGGTCGCCGTGCGAGACGGCCTGGTGCCCGCAGTCGGGGCCGTGGGTGTGGGTGTGGGTGGGGTGTTCCATGTGCTGGATGCTCATGGGGCCGAGGCTAGTGCGGATCGTCCTGAATCGCCCGTTCTGTCCGATGAGTCTGCGGATGGTACGGGAAAGGCGGATCAGCCGATCATCGCCTCAGATGATCACGATCACCGCGAACACCGCCAGCGCCAGGGTGCAGGCCACCACGCCCAGGGCCGCGCGCGGCGCCAGCCCCGGCGGCCGGCCGGCGGCCAGCGCCCGGATCCGCCGGTGCGCCACCCCCAGGAACGCCAGCCAGACCAGCGCGGTCACCGCCGCCCCGGCCACCTCAAGCGGCCGGCCGGACCCGCGCACCGCCTGCCGCAGCGCCAGCACCGCGACCACCGACGAGGCCAGCGTCGTACGCCGCCACGCGAGCCGGGTCCGTTCCGGCTGCAGCCCCGCGTCGCGCACCTCGCCGTCCAGGGTCGGGCTCACCGGCCCGACGTCCAGCCCAGCGCCACGACCACCACCATCGCCACCGCGACCAGTCCGACCCCCAGGCTCAGCACCACCGGGAACCGCGACACCGGCAGGTCCTCGCCCCGCCGCATGGCCCGCTCGCACCGCACCCAGTGGTTCACCGCGCGCAGCGCGCACGCCGCGCCCACCGCCAGCAGCGCGAAGGCCATCCCGACCCGAATCCCCCACCGCAGGTCGGGCAGGAACTGGTCGACGGCGAAACCGCCGCCCACCAGCGCCAGCGCGGTCCGGATCCAGGCGAGGAAGGTCCGCTCGTTGGCCAGCGAGAAGCGGTAGTCGGGGGTCTCGCCCTCGTCCTGGAGGCCCTGCGGCGCGAACCAGAGGCGGACGTCTTTGACGAAGTCGATCACACAGGCAATCTACGGCGGAACTCCCGCAGCCGCCGGTGCGCCTCCAGCCCGTCCGGCACCCAGGGCCACTCCCCGTCGGCGACGCGCCGCTCAAGCTCCTCCGGCGAGAGGTAGGTGTGCCAGTCGACCTCCGACTCCTGCGGGGCCACCGGCAGCTCGCACCGCACCTCGTGCACATACGACCACCAGGCCCCGCCCGGCCCCTCGTACAGGAACTTGAACAGCGGCGCAGGCTGGGGCAGCCCGGTCACCCCGAGCTCCTCCTCGGCCTCGCGCAGCGCGGCCGACGCGTAGCTCTCCCCGGCGCCCAGCACGCCGCCCACGAACATGTCGTAGTACGAGGGGAACACCAGCTTCGAGGCGGTGCGCCGGTGCACGAAGATCCGCCCCCGCGCGTCCACGGCCTGGACGAACACGCAGCGGTGGATCAGCCCCCGCGCGTACACCTCGCCCCGCGGGGCCTGCCCGACGACCCGGTCGTCCCGGTCCACCACGTCCAGTACTTCATCAGCGGCACTCACGGGTTCATCCAACCACCGCTGTTGACTGGTTACCGCTCCGTAGCCAAGGATCTGCCCCACCACCGACGGAGGACGGGTATACGCATGACGTACGACGCAGACGTGATCGTGATCGGCGCCGGGCTGGCCGGGCTCGCGGCCACCGCCGAGCTCGTCGACGCGGGCCGCAAGGTCATCCTGCTCGACCAGGAGCCCGAGCAGTCCATCGGCGGCCAGGCCCACTGGTCCTTCGGCGGGCTGTTCCTCGTGGACTCGCCCGAGCAGCGCCGGATGCGGATCAAGGACAGCCGCGACCTCGCCCTCCAGGACTGGCTGGGCACCGCCGGCTTCGACCGCGCGGAGGACGGCTGGCCGCGCCGCTGGGCCGAGGCCTACGTGGACTTCGCCGCCGGCGAGAAGCGGCCCTGGCTGCACGCGCAGGGCGTCCGCTTCTTCCCGGTGGTCGGCTGGGCCGAGCGCGGCGGCTACGACGCCGAGGGCCACGGCAACTCCGTCCCCCGCTTCCACATCACCTGGGGCACCGGCCCCGGCCTGGTCGAACCTTTCGAGCGCCGGGTCCGGGCCGGAGTGGCCCGCGGCCTGGTCCAGCTGCGCTTCCGCCACCGGGTGACCGGGCTCTCCCGCACCGCGGGCGCGGTGGACACGGTGACCGGCGAGGTCCTGGAGCCCTCCGACGCCGTACGGGGCGCCGCGAGCGGCCGCGAGACCACCGGGGCCTTCTCGCTGCGGGCCCAGGCCGTGATCGTCACCAGCGGCGGCATCGGCGGCAACCACGAGCTCGTACGCGATCAGTGGCCCGCGCGGCTCGGCACCCCGCCCGAGCGGCTGCTGTCCGGGGTCCCCGCGCACGTGGACGGCCTGATGCTCGGGATCGCCGAGAAGGCGGGCGCCAGCCACATCAACAAGGACCGGATGTGGCACTACACCGAGGGCATCGGGAACTGGGACCCGATCTGGTCCCGGCACGGCATCCGCATCCTGCCCGGCCCCTCCTCGCTCTGGCTGGACGCGACGGGCCGGCGGCTGCCCGTACCGCTCTTCCCGGGCTTCGACACCCTCGGCACCCTCGACCACATCATGAAGACCGGCCACGACCACACCTGGTTCGTCCTCAACCAGCGCATCATCGGCAAGGAGTTCGCCCTCTCCGGCTCCGAGCAGAATCCCGACCTCACCGGCAAGTCGGTCCGCGACGTCATCAACCGGGCCAGGCAGGCGGTCCCGGGGCCGGTGAAGGCGTTCATGGACAACGGCGCCGACTTCGTCGTCGAGCGGGACCTGTCCGCCCTGGTGCGCGGGATGAACGCCGTCACCAAGGAGGGCCTGATCGACGAGGCCGAACTGCGCCGGGTGATCACCGCCCGGGACCGGGAGATCGCCAACCCGTTCAGCAAGGACCTCCAGGTCACGGCCATCCACGGGGCCCGCAAGTACCTCGGCGACAAGCTGATCCGCACGGCCGCGCCGCACCGGATCCTGGACCCCGCGGCCGGGCCGCTGATCGCCGTACGGCTGTCGATCCTGACCCGCAAGTCCCTGGGCGGCCTGGAGACCGACCTCTCCTCGCGCGTCCTGGCGGCCGACGGCGAGCCGCTGCCCGGCGTCTACGCGGCGGGCGAGGCGGCCGGCTTCGGCGGCGGCGGGGTGCACGGCTACCGGGCCCTGGAGGGCACCTTCCTGGGCGGCTGCATCTTCTCGGGCCGGGCGGCGGGCCGGGCGGCGGCCAAGGCGGTCGGCTGACCGCGACGGCCCAGGCCCGGCCGGCCGCCCGGCCAGTCGCCCGACGCCCGACGCCCGACGGAGGCCCGGTCGCTGGCCCGACGGAGGCCCCGGCCGCTGGCCCCGGTCGGCCCCAGCCCGCGGCCCCAGCCCCAGGCCCGCGGCCCCAGCCCCAGGCCCGCGGCCCCAGCCCCAGGCCCGCGGTCCCAGCCCGCGGCTCAGCCCAGCCGCTCGACGATCCGGAACCGCTCCGTCACCACCGGAGTGTCATCGTCCACGGTGAACCCCGGATCGCCGAGCAGCTCGCGCAGCTCCGGCGCGTGCCAGAACTCCTCGTGGGAGGAGCGCCATTCGGCCACGGTCGCGTACCCCTCGCCCTCGGCCACCGCGTGCTCCAGATCCACCTCCCCGAGCCGCAGGACGCGTACGTCCGTCATCTCCAGGACGGCCACCGGACACTCGGCGGAATCCAGCAGCGCCGCCCGCTGCCCCGCCACGGGCAGCGCCTCGCCCTCCGCCTCGTACCCCGCGAGCAACCCCGTCGTCGAGGTCTTCTCCCCGCTCAGCACGGCCGCGACCAGCCGGTCGCGCAGTGGTCCGGGGAAGCCCAGCAGGTACGGAGGAAGATCGTCGTCGGTCGTCATGTCCCGAGCCTAGACGATGGGCCGAACCTGTCCCCGAACCGGCACAACCACCCCAACTCACACCATCGTCACACCAGTTGAAACCCGCCACGCAGTGGACTGGACCTTGACTCGGAGCTGTGCGTACCGCTTTGCTGTCAGTGATCACCGGTTCGCTCACCGGCACGATCCGCACACCCCACGGCCGCACCACCCACATGCATCATGCATGTTTTCCGGCCACCGCTCGTCAGCACCCCTCGTCAGCACCGCTCGTCAGCACCCCTCGTCCGCCCGCGTCCTGGAGGGAAACCCGCGGATGTCCCCGCCTCCGCCGCCCCTCGGCCGCGCCCGCAAGCGGGACGCCCAGCTCTTCGATCCGGCCCTCTGCGACGCCGAACTCGTCGACGTGCGCACCCAGTTCACCCAGGGCCGGTGGTCCAAGGCCCGCTCCCTGCTCGTCGGCACCGGCGACGACTGGGACCGCCGCGGCCACCGCGTCGTCGTGCTCGCCGAGACCCCGGCGGCCACCGCCTGGGCCCGCGAATGGCTGCTCGCCGAACCCGAGAGCGCCGACGCCGCCACCCTCCTCGCCTGCGCCGCCGTCTTCACCGCCCTGCGCCGCAAGGGCACCCCGGCCGCGGCCGAGGAGGCCTGCCGCCGGGCCGCCGCCCTGCTGCCCGCCGACCCCACCCCCTGGCTCGGCCTGCTCCTGCTGTCCCGGGCCTTCGGCACCGAAGAGGAGTTCAGCCGCCACTTCGACCAGGTCCGGGCCCGGCACCGCGAGCACCACCACGCCCACCACCTGATGGTCGCCAGGCTGGCCGAGCGCACTCCCGCCTCCGGGCACGACCCGCTCCACGAGGTGTACGACTTCGCGGCCTGGGCCGCCGAGGAGTCCCCGGCCGACTCCCCGCTCGCCGTGCTCCCCGTCATCGCCCACGCCGAGCGCTACCGCGTGCTCGCCGCCACGCACGGGCACACCTTCGGCAACGCCGCCCAGCACTGGTCCGGCCGCCGCGCCCGCCAGGTGCTGCGCTCCGCCTTCGACTGGTGGCTGGAGTGGGAGCGCGAGGACCACCCCCGCAACCGCGTCGACCTCAACTTCCTCGCCCACGCCAAGCTCTGCGAGGGCCGCCCCGCCGAGGCCGCCGCCCTGTTCCAGCGGATCGGCAGCCACGCCACCCCCGCCCCGTGGTCCTACCCGGACCTCGACCCGCACAAGGCCTTCCTCGCCGCGCGCCGCGCCGCGCTCGGCACCGCATGACCGCGGCCTGACCCGCCGCCCGACCAGCCACGGGCCCCGGGACCACCCCCGAACCAGCCCCAGCCCACACGAAAGGACGGACCCGCCATGCCGACGGGCAGATCCACCACGCTCCAGGACCCGGCCGAGATCAGCACGTACAAGGGCCAGGACCGGGCCCTGCGCGCCGACCGCCTCGGCACGGCCGGCCTGCTGCTCTCCGTACTCGCCGCCAGCGCGCCCCTGATGGTCGTCGCCGGTGTGATGCCCACCACCTTCGGCGTCATGGGCATCGTGGGCCAGCCGCTGCTCTTCGTCATCCTCGGCATCGTCCTCGCGCTCTTCAGCATCGGCTACGCCGAGATGAGCCGGCACGTCCACAACGCCGGCGCCTTCTACGCCTACATCGCCCGCGGCCTCGGCCCCACCGCCGGCGCCGGGGCCTCCCTGGTCGCCCTCGTCGCGTACAGCGCCATGCAGGTCGGCGTCTACGGCATCCTCGGCTTCGAGATATCCGGCCTCTTCGCCACCTACCTCGGGATCGAACTCGCCTGGTGGATCCCGGCCCTGCTCGCCGTCGCCGCCACCGGCGCCCTCGGCTGGCTGAAGATCGACCTCAACGCCAAGGTCCTCGGCGTCCTGCTCCTCATCGAGTGCGCCCTCGTCGTCGTCTTCGACCTCGCCGCCCTCGGCAAGCCCGGAGCCGAAGGCCTCTCACTGAGCGCCTTCAACCCGGAGGCCCTCAGCGGCCCCGGCCTCGGCACCGCCCTGTGCTTCTGCATCGCCGCCTTCGTCGGCTTCGAGCAGTCCCCGGTGTACGCCGAGGAGACCAGCAAGCCGCACATCGTCGTCTCCCGGGTGATGTTCCTCGCCGTCGGCTTCGTCGCCCTCTTCTTCGCCCTGAGCGCCTGGGCCCTCACCGTCGCCACCGGCCCCTCCGAGGTCGTCAAGACCTCCGCCGAAGCCGGCCCCGGCCTGCTCTTCCAGCTCACCGAGGCCCGCCTCGGCACCGCCTTCACCGACGTCCTGCACGTGCTCTTCGTGACCGGCATGTTCGCGGCCATGCTCAGCTTCCACAACGTGGTCGCCCGCTACGCCTTCGCGATGGGCCGCGAGGGCCTGCTCCCGGCCGCCTTCGGCCGCACCAACAGCGGCACCGGAGCCCCCGCCACCGGCTCCCTCCTGCAAACCGGCATCGCCACCCTCGTCGTGATCGCCTTCGCCGTCACCGACGACATGCCCACCGGCGACCCGACCGCCCCCGTGCTCCACCTGTTCACCTGGATGGGCAGCGTCGGCGCCCTGGGCGTGACCCTCCTCATGGCCGCCGCCTCCTTCGCCGTCATCGCCTTCTTCGTCCGCCGCGGCACCGCCGGCGCCCAGGTCTGGCGGCTCGTCGCGGCCGGCGCCGCCGGGCTCGCGCTGCTCGCCATCGCCCTCTACACCGTCAAGGACTTCGGCGTCCTGGTCGGCGCCGCGGAGGGCTCCGTACTGAGCTGGATCCTGCCCGGCATCATCGGCGCGGCCGTCGTGACCGGCCTGCTCTACGGGGCCTTCCTGCGCCGCAACCGCCCCGAGGTGCACGCCCGCATCGGCCTGGGCAACGAGGCCTTCCGCCTCGACCAGGCGGCGGAGGCCACCTCCAGAGACTGACCCAGAACCTGGCTTTCCAGCCTCCACGAAGCCCCCGACGCCCCTTTCCAAGGTCGTCGGGGGCTTCGATGCGCTGGGCCGATTTTGGCGGGTGGCGGACCCCCATGGTCTCCTGGGGCGATCAAAACGACCGAACCGCAGCACAGGGGACACCACCCAGCTCCCCTGCGCGGCCGTCCGGGCCTGCCTGTCCGACCCCCATGAAGGCGAAGTCATTTATGAGTGACCGCACCTTGACCGAGGCTCCCGCCCCGGCGTCTTCCCGCCACGTCGACGCCGGTGACGAGGGCTACAGCAAGGACCTCAAGTCCCGCCACATCAACATGATCGCGATCGGCGGGGCGATAGGCACCGGCCTGTTCCTCGGCGCCGGCGGCCGCCTCGCCGGGGCCGGCCCCTCGCTGGCGATCGCCTACGCGGTGTGCGGTGTCTTCGCCTTCTTCGTCGTCCGGGCCCTCGGCGAGCTCGTGCTCTACCGCCCCTCCTCCGGCGCCTTCGTCTCGTACGCGCGCGAGTTCATGGGAGAGAAGGGCGCCTACACGGCCGGCTGGCTCTACTTCCTCAACTGGTCCACGACCACTGTGGCCGACATCACCGCCGCCGCGACCTACGCCCACTTCTGGTCGCTGTTCACCGACATCCCCCAGTGGGTCCTCGCCTTCATCGCCCTCGCCGTCGTCCTCACCGCGAACCTGATCTCGGTGAAGTACTTCGGCGAGATGGAGTTCTGGTTCTCCCTGGTCAAGGTCGCCGCCCTGGTCATCTTCCTGATCGTCGGCATCTGGCTCGTGGCCACCAGCCACGAGATCGGCGGCCACACTCCGGGCCTGGCCACCATCACCGACAACGGCGGCATCTTCCCGTCCGGCGTCCTGCCGATGCTCCTGGTGATCCAGGGCGTGGTCTTCGCATACGCCTCCGTCGAGCTCTGCGGCGTCGCCGCCGGTGAGACCGAGAACCCCGAGAAGATCATGCCGAAGGCGATCAACTCGATCATGTGGCGCGTGGGCCTCTTCTACGTCGGCTCCGTGGTCCTGCTCGCCCTGCTGCTCCCGTACACGGCGTACACCTCCGACCAGAGCCCCTTCGTGACCGTCTTCGACAAGCTCGGCGTCCCCGGCGCCGCGGGCATCATGAACCTGGTCGTGCTGACGGCGGCGCTCTCCAGCCTGAACTCGGGCCTCTACTCCACCGGCCGCATCCTGCGCTCCATGTCCCTGGCCGGCTCCGCCCCCAAGTTCACCGGCGTCATGAACAAGGGCAAGGTCCCCTACGGCGGGGTCCTCTTCACCGCGGCCTTCGGCGTCGCGGGCGTCGGCCTGAACTACTTCATGGCGGAGGAGGCCTTCGAGATCGTCCTGAACTTCGCCTCGCTGGGCATCCTCGGCACCTGGGCGATGGTCATGATCTGCTCGCTGCACTTCTGGCGCCGCGCGAAGCAGGGCCGCGTCGAACGCCCCGCCTACCGCCTGCCCTGGGCCCCGTACACCCAGCTCGTGACGCTGGTCTTCCTGCTCACGGTCCTGGTCCTGATGTGGTGCGACGGGGGCGTGGGCCGCACCACGGTCATGTTCGTCCCGGCCATCGGCGCCGCGCTCGTCGGCGGCTGGTTCCTGGTCCGCCGCCGGGTCGCCGAGATCGCCGCCGCCCGCGACTGACCTCCCGGCCCGCCGCCGCTCGCGGGGCCCCCTCACCGGGGCCCCGCGAGCGGTTTCCGCCGTCCG
Source organism: Streptomyces sp. NPDC058525 (assembly GCF_042719495.1). NCBI lineage: Bacteria > Bacillati > Actinomycetota > Actinomycetes > Kitasatosporales > Streptomycetaceae > Streptomyces > Streptomyces sp. NPDC058525. Next base: position 22,043 of record NZ_JBHXNP010000056.1, on the reverse strand, counting down.
CGGGCCCGGGACAACGAAAAGGACCCCGCCGAAGCGGGGTCCTTCTTTGTGTCCGAGGGGGGACTTGAACCCCCACGCCCGATAAAGGGCACTAGCACCTCAAGCTAGCGCGTCTGCCATTCCGCCACCCGGACAAGGTGTCTGTCTCGCGTCCCTCGCGGGCCGTTCCGACGTGGAAAACATTACCAAACATTCCGGGGTCCTCGATCACACCCCCCTGTGGCCAGGGAGTGCCCTTGGGGAGAACGGTTCCGAGCGGGAGGATGGGGGCAGTTCGGTACCGATCAGTGGGAGGAAGCAGCGTGAGCGAGTCGAGCGCGGGCAGGACCGTTTCCGGCGAGGACGAGGTCGTCGACCTCTGCCGGGATCTCATCCGGATCGACACCAGCAACTACGGAGACCACTCGGGCCCCGGCGAGCGCAAGGCCGCCGAGTGGGTGGCCGAGAAGCTCGCCGAGGTCGGGCTGGAGCCGCAGATCTTCGAATCGCACAAGGGGCGGGCCTCGACCGTGGCGCGCATCGAGGGGGAGGACCCCTCGCGGCCGGCGCTGCTGATCCACGGGCACACCGACGTGGTTCCGGCCAACGCGGCCGACTGGACGTACGACCCCTTCGCGGGCGAGATCGCCGACGGCTGCGTGTGGGGCCGCGGCGCCGTCGACATGAAGGACATGGACGCGATGACGCTGGCCGTCGTACGCGACCGTATGCGCAGCGGCCGCAAGCCCCCGCGAGACATCGTGCTCGCCTTCCTCGCCGACGAGGAGGCCGGCGGCGTGTACGGGGCGCGGCACCTGGTCGACAAGCACCCGGGGCTCTTCGAGGGCGTCACCGAGGCGATCGGCGAGGTCGGCGGCTTCTCCTTCACGGTGAACGAGAACCTGCGGCTCTACCTCGTGGAGACCGCCCAGAAGGGCATGCACTGGATGCGGCTCACGGTCGAGGGCACCGCGGGCCACGGCTCCATGACCAACAACGACAACGCCATCACGGAGCTCTGCGAGGCCGTGGGGCGGCTCGGGCGCCACCAGTGGCCGGTGCGGGTGACCAAGACCGTACGGAGCTTCCTGGACGAGCTCTCGGACGCGCTCGGAACCCCGCTCGACCCGGACAACATGGACGCCACCCTCGCCAAGCTCGGCGGCATCGCCAAGATGGTCGGCGCGACCCTGCGCAACTCCGCCGCCCCGACGATGCTCGGCGCCGGCTACAAGGTCAACGTCATCCCCGGCCAGGCCACGGCCCACGTCGACGGCCGATTCCTGCCGGGCTACGAGGACGAGTTCTTCGCCGACCTGGACCGCATCCTCGGGCCCCGGGTCAAGCGGGAGGACGTGCACGGGGACAAGGCCCTGGAGACCGACTTCGACGGCCGTCTGGTCGACGCGATGCAGGGTGCCCTGAAGGCCGAGGACCCGATCGCGCGGGCCGTCCCGTACATGCTCTCGGGCGGCACGGACGCCAAGTCCTTCGACGACCTCGGCATCCGCTGCTTCGGCTTCGCGCCGCTGCAGCTGCCGCCTGAGCTGGACTTCGCCGGGATGTTCCACGGCGTGGACGAGCGGGTGCCGGTCGACGGGCTGAAGTTCGGCGTGCGCGTCCTCGACCGATTCATCGACAACGCCTGAGAATCGCAGAGGTGTGCGCATTCCACTGAGAAGAGTGAATGCACTCATACGCTCGTAGCCCTGGTGATCCCTCCTCGTTACAGGTGGTGCGGTCCGCGGCTGGGACCGCAATTGCCTACTAGGAGGAACAATGATCAAGAAGGTTGTCGCCGCTGCGGCTGCCACCGGTGGCCTGGTTCTCGCGGGTGCGGGTCTGGCTGTCGCCGACGCGGGTGCCCAGGGTGCGGCCATCGGCTCCCCGGGTGTCCTGTCCGGCAACGTCGTCCAGGTGCCGGTTCACATCCCCGTGAACGTCTGCGGCAACACGGTCAACGTGATCGGCCTGCTGAACCCGGCCTTCGGCAACACCTGCGTCAACGCCTGACGCGTCTGAAGTCTTTGGCCCCGGAGCGCATTCCAGCGCTCCGGGGCCACCGGGCTTTTCCGGCCCGGTTTCTCACTTTCGGCGGTCCAGGCGGGGGAGCCTGGACGTACACACCAGGGGACGAATACAGATGCGACGACCGGCACAGGCCAGCAGGAAGACCCTGATCACCATGGCTGCCGCGGGGGGTGTCCTCGCGATGGGCGGGGGGTACGCGCAAGCGGACTCCGGGGCCTCGGGGCATGCCGCGCACTCTCCGGGACTGCTGTCCGGGAACAGCGCGCAGGTGCCCGTGGACGCGCCCGTGAACGCCTGCGGGAACACGGTGAACGTGGTGGGAGGCCTCAATCCGGCCTTCGGCAACCACTGCTTCAACGGCTCGGGCCACCAGGGCCACCCGAACCACCCCGACACACCTGACCACCCGGGCCACCCGGGCGGCCCCGGCCACCCGGGACACGACGACGACGAACCGTGCGACGACCACCCGGGCAACCCGGGGAACGGGAACCCGGGGAACGGGAACCCGGGCAATGGGAACCCCGGCAATGGGAACCCCGGCAACGGCAACCCGGGCAACGGGAACCCGGGCAACGGGAACCCGGGCAACGGCAACCCCGGCAACGGCAACCCCGGCAACGGGAACCCCGGGAACGGGAACCCTGGCAACGGCAACGGCAACCCCGGCACTGGCAACCCGGGCACCGGGAATCCTGGCAACGGGAACCCGGGCACCGGCAACCCGGGCAACGGGAACCCCGGCACCGGCACCCCCGGCGGCCAGACCCCGGGCACGCCCGGTACGCCCGGCACCCCCGGCACCGGCACCGGACCGGCCTCCGGGCCCGTCACGCCGGTCACCCCGGGCACGGAGACGGGCACCCCGGGTACGGACACCGGCCTCGCCGCCACCGGCTCCGGTGACGTCCTGACCGCCGGCCTCCCGCTCGCCGGCGGCCTGCTGCTGGGCGGCGCCCTGCTCTACCGGCGCGCCCGCTCGGCCGCCTGACGGCCGTTCACGACGCGGGCCCCGGATCCGGGGCCCGCGTCGCCAGGTCGCGCGGACCTGGCGGATGATCCGGCGGCGCAATCGCACACGGCGGCTGCCGTCCCGGTGCAGGGACAGGCGGTCGAGCTCCCAGTTCCCGTACTCGGCATGATCGGTCAGCAGGCGGGTCGCCTCCTTGCGGGGAACCCCGCGAGGCACGTACACGTCGACAAATTCGTATTCCGGCATCGCATCTATTGTGCGGGCAGAGCCCTGCTACGGATAGCGTCTGCTCTATGTCTGATGCCGCTCTGCCCACTGCTGCCGAGGTACGCGCCGCCGCCGAGGCGGTCAAGGAAGCGCTCGACCGGCACCTCGCCGCGGTCGAGCGCAGGACCGGGGACGAGGACCCCGACGTCTACGCCGCCTTCAACGAACTCGCCGCCGCGGCCGAGGAGTACGACGAACTCCTCTACGACCGCTACGACGAGGTCACCCCCTTCGAGATCCCCACCCCCGAGGACGGCGTCCCGTACACCGGTCCCGCCGAGCCCGCCGCGTTCAGCGTGTTCATCCGCCGCGACTACGCCGTGGTCGAGCCGCCGAGGCTGATCGCCCAGGCCGAGCGGGTCGCCGCGCACGACCGGGACGCGGAGCTGGTCCACGACGGGGGCACCGCGGGCGCGCTGGGTGTCCTCTTCGGGGAGTACGAGCCCGACGAGATCGCCTCCCGCTACAAGGAGTTCGGGCTGGAGGAGGGCGACTCCACGCTGTGGATCGCGGCCTCGGAGGAGATGGCCGAGCCGGGGGAGTGGCTCAACTCGCCCTTCGGGCACACCGATCCCGAGGACGTCATGCACCGGTTCGACGTCAGCTCCGTCTTCGACGAGGAGACCGACGAGTTCGGCGAGGACGTGGACACGGACGTGGACGAGGAAGAGCACGCGGACGAGGACGAGCCCGCGCGGCCGGGGCTGACCCCCGCCTGAGCGGCACGCACCGGACCTGAACGGATGAGAAGCGGCCCCCGCACCCACAGCGGGGGCCGCTTCGTGTCACTCCGGCTGCTCGCCCGCCGCCGCGAGGGCGGCCAGCAGGCCCGTCAGCCGGGTCGTACGCGGCTTCGGCAGCACCTCGGCCACCGCACGCGGCAGCGCCTGGTCCACGCCGTGCACCACGGACAGGTGCCGCTCGGCCCGGCCGAACGCCGTGTACACCCAGTCCCGGGACAGGGCCTGCGCCGCGTCCCCCGGCAGTACGACGACCACCGCCGGCCAGCGGGCGCCCACCGCCTGGTGCGCGGTCACCGCCCAGCCGTGCCGCACCTGGGACTCCACCAGCTCCTTCGGTACGACGACCGGCACGCCGCCCGCGCGCTCCAGGTGCAGCCCCTGCGCGTCGGCCGACACCACCCGCGCCGGCAGGGCCCGCCCGGGGGAGGGCACGTGGACCACGCGGTCGGCGGGGTCGAAGCCGCCGAACCGGCCGGGACCGGGGTTCAGCCGCTCCTTGAGGGCGGCGTTCAGCGCCCGGGTGCCCGCCGGGCCGCCGTGGCCCGGGGTGATCACCTGCACGCTGTCCGCCGGGATCCCGAAGGCCCGCGGCACCGACTCGGCCACCAGCTGCACGGTCCGGTGCACGGCCTCCCCGGCGTCGCGCACCGGGACGATGACGACCTCCTTGCCGGGCGCGTCCACCTGGTTCAGCTCCCCGATGCCCACCCCCGAGACGAGCTCGCCGAGCGGGCCGGGGTCCGGGACGCGGGAGACCACCTGGGGGCAGGTACGGGCGGCCAGCAGATCGGCGAAGACCCTGCCGGCCCCGGCGGACCCGAGCACCAAGGGGTCCCCGGAGAGCACCAGGCGGGCCCCGTCGGGGACGGACTCCACCAGCGCGGCCGCGGTGTCCACGTCCAGCTGGGGCGCGTCCAGGACCACCAGCAGGTCCAGCGCGAACTGCCCGTCGGCGTCCCGGCCCGGCCCCTGCGCCCCCGCGAGGAGCCCGGCGACGGTGACCCCGTCGGCCGGGGGCACGTGCGCGGCCAGGCAGGCCCGCAGGCCGAACTCCCGGGCGGCGGCGAGCAGGGCGAGCGGTTCGGCGCGGGCGGCCTCGCCGCCGGTGTGGGCGACCAGGCCGTGTCCCGCGACGGCACGGATCAGCTCGGCGCCCGGCCCGGTGGCGGCCTTCTCCCAGTCCGCCGGGGCGTCGAAGGTGCTGGCGATCCGGGCCAGGCCGTCGGCCAGGCTCTCCTCGGCCATCGCCGCGCCCTCCAGGCCCACCAGCACCCGCACCGGCTGCTCCTCGTCCTCCGCGACCGGCGGGCCCAGCGGCTCGTGGAAGACCAGCACCGAGCCCTCGCCGATGGCGGCTTCGAGGGCCCCGTCGGGGTCCGGCACGCCGTACTGGGCGAGCGCCGACCGCAGGACCGGGGCCTCCAGCGCGGTGTGCCCCTTGAGCCCGGCCTGCACCAGCAGCCAGCCGACCAGGGCGGAGCTGCGGCGCTCGTCGCCCGGCCCGGCCTCGGCGCCCAGCAGGGCCCGGGCGAAGCCGTCGGCCTGCGTCGGGCGGACGGAGGGGGCCGAGAGCAGCAGCCACGGGTTCTCGGCGAGCCGCTCGGCGGCGCCGTCGCCGAGGGCCGCGGCGGCCGGGGCGGCCAGCGCCTCGGGGGCGCCGCCGCGGGCCAGGACGGCCCGTACGGCCTCGGTGTCGGCGGGGGCGGCCGCGGCGGCCGGAGCCTGGGGCGCCGTGCGGGGCGGCGGCGGGGGAGCGGGGGCCGCCTTGCGCGGCGCGGCCGGGGCCTCGTCGAAGTACACGGACGGGGGCTTCGCCCCGCCCTCCACGGCCCGTACGGCGGCCAGCAGGTCGGCGGCCTTCCCGCTGAGCTTGGCCCCGGCCTCGACGGGCGCCTCCCGCTCGGCCTTGCGCCGGGCGATGCGCTCCCGCTCGATCTTCTGCGCGGCCAGCTCGGCCTGGGCCTCGGACAGCGCGGGCGCCGCCTGGGCCCCGCCGGCCGGCTCGGCTGCGCCGCCGGCGGCCTCGGACCCGGCGGTCGCGGCCTCGGGCCCGGCCCCGTCGGTCCCGGCCTCGTCGGCCTCCGGCTCGGCCCCGTCGGCGGCGGTCTCGGACCCGGCCCCGTCGGCGGCGGCCTCCGGCCCGGTCCCCGCGGGGCTCTCCTCCTCCGCGCCCGTTCCCGAAACCGGCTGCTCCGCCTCCGGGTCCTCGTCCCCGCTTCCGTCGGCGGGCTCCGCGTCCGGCTCGTCCTCGGCTCCGCCGGATCCGGATCCGGACCCGTGCCCGCTCTCCGCAGCGGGCTCCGCGCCGGCCGCGGCCTCGTCCGACCCGGGCTCGTGCGGGTCTTGCGCGGCTGCGGACGGCTCGGCCTGCGGGGCGGCCGGGTCCTGCGCGGCAGCGGTATCGGCCTGAGGGTCCGTGCTCACAGCGTGCTCCAGTCCTGATCGGGATAGCGGTGCACGGGCGCCGACACATCGTCCAGCGCCCGGCAGATCTCCTCGGGAAGACTAAGGGCCTCCACTGACAGGGCCGCCTCGAGCTGCGCCGCCGTCCGCGCGCCGACGATCGGCGCGACCACCCCGGGCCGGTCCCGGATCCACGCCAGGGCCACCTGGAGCGGGGTCACCGCCAGCCCCTGGGCCGCCGTCACCACCGCGTCCACGATCCGGCCCGCGGCCTCGTCCAGGTACGGGTCCACCAGCGCGGCCAGCGACTCCGAAGCGCCCCGCGAGTCCGCCGGGGTGCCGCCCCGGTACTTGGCCGTCAGCACCCCGCGCCCCAGCGGGGACGAGGGGAGCAGGCCGACGCCCAGGTCCAGGGCGGCCGGCAGCACCTCGCGCTCCACCCCGCGCTGGAGCAGCGAGTACTCCATCTGCGTCGAGGCCAGCCGGGTCCGCACTCCGGGGGCCGCGAGCTGCCAGGTCGCCGCCTTCGCCAACTGCCAGCCGCAGAAGCCCGCCACCCCGGCGTACCGGGCGCGGCCGCTGCTCACGGCCAGGTCCAACGCCTGGAGGGTCTCCTCCAGCGGGGTCACCGGGTCGAAGGCGTGCAGCTGCCAGAGGTCGACGTAGTCGGTGCCGAGCCGGTCGAGCGAGTCGTCGAGCGCGGCCAGCAGGTGCCCGCGCGAGCCGTCGAACCGCCGGTCCGGATCGGGCACGCTGCCCGCCTTCGTCGCGATCACCAGGTCCCGGCGCGGGACGAGCCCCGCCAGCAGCCGGCCGAGGAGGTACTCCGCCTCCCCGCCCCCGTACACGTCGGCCGTGTCGACGAGGGTGCCGCCCGCCTCCCAGAACGTCTTCACCTGCTCGGCGGCGGCTTCCTCGCCGGTGTCGCGGCCCCAGGTGAGGGTGCCGAGGCCGATCCGGGATACGCGCAGTCCGGTGCGGCCGAGATGCCTCTGCTCCATGAGCGCTGAGACTACTGGGGCACTGACGGAAGGGCTCCGGGCGCGCTAGAGTCCCCGCACACGCACGTTACTGATCGGTAAATTCGGTAAGGGGACGACACATGCGGCTCGGCATCAATCTCGGCTACTGGGGTGCGGGCATGGACGCCGACAACCTCGCCGTCGCACAGGAGGCCGACCGCCTCGGCTACGACGTCTGCTGGGCCGCCGAGGCCTACGGCTCCGATGCCCCGACCGTCCTCGCCTGGGTCGCCGCCCAGACCGAGCGGATCGACGTCGGCTCGGCGATCCTCCAGATCCCGGCCCGCCAGCCCGCCATGACGGCGATGACCGCCGCCACCCTGGACTCCCTGACCAAGGGCCGCTTCCGGCTCGGCCTGGGCGTCTCCGGCCCGCAGGTCTCCGAGGGCTGGTACGGCGTCAAGTTCGACAAGCCGCTCGCACGGACCCGCGAGTACGTGGAGATCGTCCGCAAGGCCATGAGCCGCGAGCGCCTCTCGTACGAGGGCGAGCACTGGACCCTGCCGCTGCCCGACGGCCCCGGCAAGCCCATCAAGCTGACCGTGCACCCCGAGCGCGAGCACATCCCGCTCTACATCGCCGCGATCGGCCCCAAGAACCTGGAGCAGACCGGCGAGATCGCCGACGGCGCCCTGCTGATCTTCCCGGCCGCCGAGCACCTGGAGGCCACCGCGCTCACCCACATCCGGGCGGGCCGCGAGAAGGCCGGACTCACCATGGACGGCTTCGACGTCTGCCCGACCGTGCCGCTGGCCCTCGGCGCGGACGTGACCGCGCTCGCCGACATGTTCCGCCCGTACACCGCCCTGTACGTGGGCGGCATGGGCAGCCGCAAGCAGAACTTCTACAACCAGCTGGCCCAGCGCATGGGATACGAGAAGGAAGCCGCCGAGATCCAGGACAAGTACCTGGCCGGCGACAAGACCGGCGCGGCCGCCGCCGTCCCGCACTCCCTGATCGACTCCACCACGCTGCTCGGCCCGGTCGAGCGCATCGCGGACGGCATGAAGGCCTACGCGGAGGCCGGGGTCACCACCCTCACGCTGGCCCCGGCCGGCTTCACGCTCGACGAGCGGATCGCCGCCCTGCGGGCCGGCACCGAGGCCATGGAGCGCGCGGGCCTGGCCTGACCCTCGCCCGCCGGGGGCCGCCCGAGCACGCTGAGCGGTGCCAGGGGCGGCCCCGGGAGGGAGCCTGCGGCCGTGGTGGGGGCTCGGGGGGTCTTCCCCGCCACGGCCGACACAGCCAACAACGCGCGGGGCGCCCGCCGGGTTACGCACTCCCGCCCAACCTCCGGTTTCGTTCATTCGGGCGAGTAGCCCCGCGCTTCGGTTGCCGCCCCCGGCGACCGGCGTTTGACTCGGTGCATGCTCTCTGCCCGCAGCCTGTTCCAGGAGATCGTCGACCACGACGACTCCTTCCAGCTGTTCTGCTCCATCGCCGCCAGCGGGGAGACCCAGGGCGGCTGGGAGAACGCCCGCATCGCGGCCCTGGTGCCGGACGGCATGCGCGACCTCGCACCGAAGATCACCCGGCACGGCGCCGACGAGGACAAGCACGGGCGGATCTTCAACGCCCTGCTCCGCAAGCGCGGTCTGCCGCCCGTCCCGGTACCCCCCGAGACCGACTACACGATGCTGCTGGAGCGGCGCGGCATCGGCCTCGCGCACGAGAAGCTGCGCCGCGAGGAGCCGCTGACTGAGCGCGACATCGTCGTCTACCTCGCGCACAGCCGGATCACCGAACAGCGGGCCGCCGACCAGATGGACATGCTCGTCGGCCACTTCGGCGACCATCCCGAGCTCGGCAAGGCCATCCGCATGATCAGCCACGACGAGGACAACCACCTCGCCTACTGCCACGAGGAGTTGCTGCGCCTCGCCCGCGAAGGGCACGGCCGCACCATCCACCGGGTGCTGCGCGAGAGCGCGCTCGCCGAGATCGGCATCTACCGCGACGTCAGCCTCGCCGTCATGGACCACATGGGACGCCTGCTGCACTGGCCCGCGCCGAAGGCGGCCGCGCTCGCCGCCGGGATCCGCGGGATGTACGCGTACGAGCGGTTCAGCGGCTGGCACCGGATGGTGAGCCTGCGCATGCCGCAGCGGCGCGACGCCCTGGGCGGCGCTCCGGTCACCGCGCCCGAGTTCGCCTGACCGCCCCGGCTACAGCCAGCCCCGTCGCTTGAACAGCCGGTGCAGGCCCAGGCACGCGCCCACCATGACCAGCACCACGGCCGGATACCCCAGGCCCCACTTCAGCTCGGGCATGTGATCGAAGTTCATCCCGTAGATCCCCGCCACCATCGTGGGCACGGCCGCCATCGCCGCCCAGGCCGAGATCTTGCGCATGTCGTCGTTCTGCCGCACCCCCATCTGCGCCAGGTGCGCGGCCAGGGCGTCCGACAGCAGCCGGTCCAGACCCTCGACGTACTCGTTCGCCTTGGTCAGGTGGTCGGCCACGTCGCGGAAGAACGGCTGGGCGTGCTCGTGGACGAAGGGCACCCGCCCGAAGGCGAGCCGCTCCATCGGCTGGAGGAGCGGGCTCGTCGCCCGGCGGAACTCCAGCACCTGCCGCTTGAAGCCGTAGATCCGGGAGGCGGTGTTCTTGGAGGCCGACGCGTCCGGGGCGAAGACCTCGGCCTCCAGCTCCTCCAGGTCCGCCTGGAGTTCGGCCGCCACCTCGATGTAGTGGTCCACCACCGCGTCGGAGACCGCGTACAGCACGGCGGTCGGGCCGTGCCTCAGCACGTTCGGCTCGTGCTCCAGCCGGCGCCGTACGGCGGCCAGCGCGGCCCCCTCGCCGTGCCGGACGGTGACCACGAACGAGTCCCCGATGAACACCATCAGCTCGCCGGTGGTCACGATGTCGGTGTGGTCGTCGTACAGCACCGGCTTGAGGACCACGAACAGCGAGTCGTCGTACACCTCCAGCTTCGGCCGCTGGTGCGCGGTCAGGGCGTCCTCCACCGCCAGCGGGTGCAGACCGAACTCGGTCCGGACGCGCTCGAATTCCTTCTCGGTCGGCTCGTACATGCCGATCCAGAGAAAGGCGTCCCCCGCCGCGCGTGCGGCGGCCAGGGCGTCCGAGAAGTCCGCCGGACCCTCGGTGCGGCGGCCGTTCCGGTAAAGCGCGCAGTCCACGATCACGCGCGTATTCTCCTCCGCCCCGGCCCGGCCCGCACCTCGCGGCACCGCTTAGGCTGGCGGCATGGCCACGCTGATCCTCGTACGACACGGGCGGTCCACCGCCAACACCGCTGGGCTGCTCGCCGGATGGACCCCGGGAGTGGCCCTCGACGAGCGCGGCGCCGAGCAGGCCGCCGCGCTCCCCGGCAGGCTGGCGGGCGTACCGCTCGCCGCCGTCGTCAGCAGCCCGCTGCAGCGCTGCCGGGAGACCCTGGCCCCGCTGCTGGCCGCCCGGCCGGAGCTCGAGCCGCACACCGACGAGCGGATCGGCGAGTGCCACTACGGCGACTGGTCGGGCCGCAAACTCGCCGAACTGGCCGACGAACCCCTGATGAAGATCGTCCAGCAGCACCCCTCGGCCGCCGCCTTCCCCGGCGGCGAGTCCCTGCGCGCCATGCAGGCCCGCGCCGTGGAGGCCGTACGGGACTGGAACGCGCGGGTCGAGGAGGAACACGGCCCCGACGCCGTCTTCCTGATGTGTTCCCACGGCGACATCATCAAGTCCCTCGTCGCGGACGCCCTGGGCATGCACCTCGACCTCTTCCAGCGCATCCACGTCGACCCCTGCTCGGTCACCGCCGTCCGCTACACGCCGACCCGCCCGTTCGTGTTCCGGCTCGGCGACACCGGGGACCTCGGCTCGCTCGTACCGCGCGCGGCCGCACCGGACAAAGCCGTGGAAGACGGCGGGAACGCCGTCGTCGGGGGCGGTGCGGGCGCGGTGTGATCGAACGGCGCAGTAGGGTGGACTGGCCCGTTAATGAGCGCTGCCACCGAGACTTGGAGACTGGACGTGCCCCGTCAGGTGTTCCTCTACGACCCGCCGGACCGCTTCGTCGCCGGCACGGTCGGTCTGCCGGGACGCCGTACGTTCTTCCTGCAGGCCTCGTCCGGCCCCCGCGTCACCAGCGTCTCCCTGGAGAAGACCCAGGTCGCGGCGCTGGCCGAGCGGATGGACGAGCTGCTGGACGAGGTCGTACGGCGCACCGGGGGAAACGCCCCGGTCCCGGCCGTGGCCCCTGCCGAGGCCGCCGACACGGCACCGCTGGACGTCCCGGTCGACGAGGAGTTCCGCGTCGGCACCATGGCCCTCGCCTGGGACGGCGAGGAACAGCGCATGATCGTCGAGGCGCAGGCCCTGGTCGAACTCGACGCCGACTCGGACGAGGATCTCGCCGAGGCCGAGGAACGGCTGCTCCAGGACGAGGAGAACGGCCCGCCCATGCTGCGGGTCCGCCTCACCGGCGCCCAGGCCCGGGCCTTCGCCAAGCGGGCCCTGGACGTGGTCAACGCGGGCCGGCCGCCGTGCCCGCTGTGCAGTCTGCCGCTGGACCCGGAGGGGCACGTCTGCCCCCGCCAGAACGGCTACCGGCGCCAGGTGTGACCGTCATGGGGGAGCGGGAGAAGTACGAGGAACTCCTCACCAAGGGGGAGCTGACCGTCGTCGGCCGGATCCGCGAGGCGTCCAACGCCGTGCTGCTCTGCACGGTCACGTACGGAGACGCGAGCGCCGACTGCGTGTACAAGCCGGTCAAGGGCGAGCGCCCGCTGTGGGACTTCCCCGACGGGAACCTCGCCCAGCGCGAGGTCGCCTCCTACCTGGTCTCCGAGGCCACCGGCTGGAGCCTGGTGCCCACCACCGTGCTGCGCGACGGACCGTACGGCGAGGGCATGGTCCAGCGGTGGATCGAGGCCCCCGGGGGCGAGACCCCCGGCGCCGAACTCCTCGCCCTGGTGGAGGGCGAGGACGCGGGGGACGGCTGGAAGCCGGTCGCCTTCGCCGACGTGGGCGAGGGCCGCACCGCCCTGCTCGTGCACGCGGACGACCCCCGGCTGCGCCGGCTCGCCGTCCTCGACGCCGTGATCAACAACGGTGACCGCAAGGGCGGCCACCTGCTGCCCGCGCCCGACGGGCGGCTCTACGGGATCGACCACGGCGTGACCTTCCACGCCGAGGACAAACTGCGCACCCTCCTGTGGGGGTGGGCCGGGGAGCCGCTGACGGACGAGGCGCGCGCGGTGCTCACCGCGCTGGCCGCCGATCTCGCGGACGGGGCCCCGCTGGCCACCCGGCTGGCCGAACTGATCACTGCGGCCGAGCTGGCCGCCGTACGGGGCAGGGTGGCGCAGCTGCTGCGCACCGGGACCCACCCGGAGCCCTCCGGCCAGTGGCCGTCGATCCCGTGGCCGCCGGTCTGAACCGGCCACTCGGCACACGCACAGTTTCGGCCAGACCGCAAGAGTGCCGATCAAGACAACACTGCAGGTCCGGTTCGTTTCAGGAACATCCGTCCGGTTAGGCTCGAGACATGCATGCCTGGCCCGCTTCCGAGGTCCCCGCCCTTCCTGGCAAGGGCCGCGACCTCGAGATCCACGACACCGCGACCCAGGGGACGATCACCCTCGCCCCCGGTCCCGTCGCCCGTATCTACGTCTGCGGCATCACCCCGTACGACGCGACCCACATCGGACACGCGGCGACCTACAACGCGTTCGACCTCGTGCAGCGCGTGTGGCTCGACACCAAGCGGCAGGTCCACTACGTCCAGAACGTCACGGACGTGGATGATCCGCTCCTGGAGCGGGCCCTGCGCGACGGCCAGGACTGGACGGCGCTCGCAGAGCGCGAGACCGCCCTCTTCCGTGAGGACATGACCGCCCTGCGCATGCTGCCCCCGCAGCACTACATCGGCGCCGTCGAGGCCATACCCGGCATCGTGCCGCTGGTCGAGCGGCTGCGGGACGCGGGCGCGGCGTACGAGCTGGACGGCGACGTCTACTTCTCGGTCGAGTCCGACCCGCACTTCGGCGGGGTCTCGAACCTCGACGCCGAGGCGATGCGGCTGCTGTCGGCGGAGCGGGGCGGTGACCCGGACCGGCCGGGCAAGAAGAACCCGCTCGACCCGATGCTGTGGATGGCCGCGCGTCCGGGCGAGCCGAGCTGGGACGGCGGCTCGCTGGGCCGCGGCCGGCCGGGCTGGCACATCGAGTGCGTGGCCATCGCCCTGGACCACCTGGGCATGGGCTTCGACATCCAGGGCGGCGGATCCGACCTGGCCTTCCCGCACCACGAGATGGGCGCCTCCCACGCGCAGGCCCTGACGGGCGAGTTCCCGATGGCCAAGGCGTACGTACACGCCGGCATGGTCGCCCTGAACGGCGAGAAGATGTCGAAGTCGAAGGGCAACCTCGTCTTCGTGTCCGCGCTGCGGCGGGCCGGGGTCGACCCGGCGGCGATCCGCCTGGCGCTGCTGTCGCACCACTACCGGGCCGACTGGGAGTGGACGGACGAGGTCCTCGCCGAGGCGGAGGCCCGGCTGGAGCGGTGGCGTGCGGCCGTGTCCCGGCCGGACGGGCTGCCGGCGGACGCGCTGGTCGAGGAGGTCCGCGAGGCCCTCTCCCGCGACCTGGACGCGCCCGCGGCGCTGGCGGCGGTGGACCGGTGGGTCGACGCGCAGAACGCCTCGGACGGCGACGACGAGTCGGCCCCGGGCCTGGTCTCCCGCACGGTGGACGCCCTCCTGGGCGTCGCCCTGTAGCCGTCCGAGGAACGCCGGCGGGGCTGGGTTGCGCGGAGCGCAATTCCAGCCCCTCCGGCGTTTGAGGAGCGGGGTGTGGGGCGGAGCCCCACGGGCCTGGGCGGAGCCCGGGTCACGCTCGCACGGCGGAGCCCGGGTCACGCTCGCGCGGCGGAGCCCCACGGCCCGGCCCGGCCGGTCAGGGATCCGGGGGCGTGTCCTCGTCCGGCGGAGCCGCGGCCGGGGGCTGCGGGTCCTCCCCGGAGGGGTCCGGCTTGCGCTTCGGGGGGCGCGGGAGCCCGCTGGACGGGTCCCGCAGGTACGAGCTGTCGCCCGGCTCCGCCGCGGGGTCACGCCGGCGCAGGTACCGCTCGAACTCCCGGGCGATGGCGTCCCCCGACGCCTCCGGCAGGTCGGCCGTGTCCCGCGCCTCCTCCAGCGTCTGGACGTACTCCGCCACCTCGCTGTCCTCCGCGGCGAGTTGGTCCACGCCCAGCTGCCACGCCCGCGCGTCCTCCGGGAGTTCGCCCAGCGGGATCCGGATGTCGATCAGATCCTCGAGCCGGTTCAGCAGGGCCAGCGTGGCCTTGGGGTTCGGCGGCTGGGAGACGTAGTGGGGGACCGCCGCCCACAGCGAGACCGCCGGGACGCCCGCGTGCGTACAGGCCTCCTGGAGGATGCCCACGATGCCGGTCGGGCCCTCGTACTTCGTCTCCTCCAGGTCCATCGTCCGCGCCAGGTCCGCGTCCGAGGTGACCCCGCTCACCGGAACCGGCCGCGTGTGCGGAGTGTCCCCCAGCAGCGCCCCCAGGATGACCACCATCTCCACGCCCAGTTCGTGCGCGAAGCCGAGGATCTCGTTGCAGAACGACCGCCACCGCATGGACGGTTCGATCCCGCGCACCAGGACCAGGTCCCGCGGCTTCGCGCCGCCGATCCGGACCACCGACAGCCGCGTCGTCGGCCAGGTGATCTTCCGTACCCCGTTGTCCAGCCACACCGTCGGCCGGTTGACCTGGAAGTCGTAGTAGTCCTCGGCGTCGAGCGCCGCGAACACCTCGCCCTTCCACTCCCGGTCCAGGTGTGCGACCGCACCGGATGCCGCGTCACCCGCGTCGTTCCAGCCCTCGAACGCGGCCACCATGACCGGGTCGATCAGCTCGGGCACGCCCTCAAGCTCGATCACCCAGGTCTCCTTCCGAAGTTCCCTTGTGTACGTGGGTCAGCCTAAGCCTTGATGAGGCACGGGCCACAGCCCACGACAGAGGGGCGGTTCCCCTCGGAACCGCCCCTCTTCCCCACCTGCGGGACAGCTATGCCTCGGCTATGCCTTGTGGCTCAGCATCTCCTCGACGCGGGCGCGCACGGAGGCGTCGTCCAGGCCGCGGATCGTGACCGTCGTGCGCCGGCGCAGCACGTCGTCGGCGGTCTGCGCCCACTCGTTGTCGCGGGCGTAGGCGACCTGTGCCCAGATCTCCGGACCGTCCGGGTGGATGCGCTCGGCCAGCGCCGGGTCCTCGTTCGCCAGGCGCGCGATGTCGAAGGCCAGCGAACCGTAGTGCGAGGCCAGGTGGCGCGCGGTGAGCGGGTCCATCCGCGTGCCGGGCTCGCGGTCCACCAGCAGCCGGTGCGCGACCGCGTTCGGGTTGGCGACACCGGGCAGCGGCACCCGGCGCACGAGGGACTTCACGGGCTCCATGTCCTCGGTCAGCGGGCTGCCCGGGAGCTTGGCCAGCTTGTCCATGACCACGCGGCCGATGTGGCGGTACGTGGTCCACTTGCCGCCGGCCACCGACAGCATGCCGCCCGCGCCCTCGGAGACGACCGTCTCGCGCTTGGCCTTCTCGACCCCGCCGGGGCCGCCGGGCAGCACCCGCAGGCCCGCGAAGGCGTAGGTCATCAGAGAGCGGTCCAGGTCCGCGTCCTTCACTGAGAAGGCCGCCTCGTCCAGGATCTGCTGGATGTCGGACTCGGTGGCGCGCACGTCGCCCGGGTCGCCCTCGTACACCTCGTCGGTCGTGCCGAGGAGCAGCTGGTCCTCCCACGGGAGGGCGAAGGTGATGCGGTACTTGTCGATCGGGGTGGCCATGGCGGCCTTCCACGGCGACTTGCGCTTCATCACGATGTGGGCGCCCTTGGACAGGCGGATGGACGGCATCGCGTGCTTGTCTTCCATGCGCCGCAGGTGGTCCACCCACGGGCCGGTGGCGTTGAGCACGACGCGTGCGTCCACCCCGAACTCGGTCCCGTCCAGACGGTCCTTGAGCTCGGCACCGGTGACCCGGCCGCGCGTCATGCGCAGCCCGGTGACCTCGGCGTGGTTGAGGACGACCGCGCCCGACTCGACGGCCGCGCGGACCGTCATGACGGCGACGCGGGAGTCGTTCATCTGGTGGTCGTAGTAGACCGCGACGGCCTTGAGGTTGTCCGTCTTCAGGCCCGGGTTGTCGGCGGCGGCACGGGCCGGCGAGATGACCTTGCCGATGCCGTCGCCGAAGGCCGAGAGCGCCGAGTACGCGAACACGCCCGCGCCCAGCTTCGCCGCGCCGACCGGCCCGCCCTTGTACACGGGCAGGTAGAAGGTGAGCGGGTTGACCAGGTGCGGGGCCACGTCCTTGGCCAGCACCCGGCGCTCGTGGTGGTTCTCGGCGACCAGCTTGACCGCGCCGGTCTGCAGGTAGCGCAGACCGCCGTGGACGAGCTTGGAGGAGGCGGAGGAGGTGGCGCCGGCGAAGTCGCCGGCGTCCACCATGGCGACCCGCAGACCCGACTGCGCGGCGTGCCAGGCCACCGAGGTGCCCAGGATTCCACCGCCGATGACCAGCAGGTCGTACGTGGCCTTGGCCAGCTGCTCACGGGTCTCGGCGCGGCTCGGGTTCGAGCCGGCGGTCGGGTGCGTACCCAGGGTGGGGACGCTCTGCAGGGTGCTCATATCTCTCATCGCTCCTCGTCGATTGACTCAGCTGGTGAGGTCAGCTGGCGTCTTCGTCGTCGACCCAGCCCATGGACCGCTCCACGGCCTTGAGCCAGCTCTTGTACTCGCGCTCCCGCTGCTCGGCGGGCATCCGCGGGGTCCACTCCGCCGCGCGGCGCCAGTTGGCGCGCAGGGCGTCGGTGTCGGGCCAGAAGCCGACGGCCAGGCCGGCGGCGTAGGCGGCGCCGAGGCAGGTGGTCTCGGCGACCATCGGACGGACCACGGGGGCGTCCAGGAAGTCCGAGAGCGTCTGCATCAGCAGGTTGTTGGAGGTCATGCCGCCGTCGACCTTGAGGGCCGCGAGCTCGACGCCCGAGTCCTTGGTCATGGCGTCGGTGATCTCGCGGGTCTGCCAGGCGGTGGCCTCCAGGACGGCACGGGCGATGTGCGCCTTGGTGACGTACCGGGTGAGTCCGGCGATCACACCGCGGGCGTCGGAGCGCCAGTACGGGGCGAACAGGCCGGAGAAGGCCGGTACGAAGTAGGCGCCGCCGTTGTCCTCGACTGAGGAGGCCAGGGTCTCGATCTCGGCCGCGGACTTGATCAGGCCCATCTGGTCGCGCATCCACTGGACGAGCGAGCCGGTGACGGCGATGGAGCCCTCCAGCGCGTAGACCGGCTTCTGCTCGCCGATCTGGTAGCCGACCGTGGTCAGCAGGCCGCTGTAGGAGTTGATGATCTTGTCGCCGGTGTTCATCAGCATGAACGTGCCGGTGCCGTACGTGGACTTCGCCTCGCCCTCGGCGAAACAGGTCTGGCCGAACAGGGCGGCCTGCTGGTCACCGAGCGCCGAGGCGACCGGGACGCCGGCGAGGACGCCGTCCTTGACGTGGCCGTAGACCTCGGCGGAGGACTTGATCTCCGGGAGGACGTTGAGCGGGACGCCCATGGACTCGGCGATCTTCTCGTCCCAGGCCAGGGTGTGCAGGTTCATCAGCATGGTGCGCGAGGCGTTGGTGACGTCGGTGACGTGCACGCCGCCCTGGGCGCCTCCCGTGAGGTTCCAGATGACCCACGAGTCCATGGTGCCGAAGAGGATGTCGCCGGCCTCGGCGCGCTCGCGCAGGCCCTCGACGTTGTCGAGCAGCCAGCGGACCTTCGGGCCGGCGAAGTAGCTGGCCAGCGGCAGACCGGTCTCGCGGCGAAAGCGGTCCTGGCCGACGTTGCGGCCGAGTTCCTTGCACAGGGCGTCGGTGCGGGTGTCCTGCCAGACCAGCGCGTTGTGCACCGGCTCGCCGGTGTTCTTGTCCCACAGGAGCGTGGTCTCGCGCTGGTTGGTGATGCCGACGGCCTTGACGTCGGCGGCGGTGATCTCGGCCTTGGCGATGGCCCCGGCGACGACCTCCTGGACGTTGGTCCAGATCTCGGTGGCGTCGTGCTCGACCCAGCCCGGCTTCGGGAAGATCTGCTCGTGCTCCTTCTGGTCGACGGCGACGATGCGGCCGTCGCGGTCGAAGACGATGCAGCGGGAGGAGGTGGTGCCCTGGTCGATCGCGGCGATGAAGGGGCCGGTGCTGGTGGTCATGGTGGCTGCTCCTGGGAAGTCCGGTGGGCGAACGACTTAGACGAACGCGAGGTTGTAGATACCCGCGGCGAGGGCGCCGCCGATCAGCGGGCCGACGACGGGGATCCAGGCGTACCCCCAGTCGGAGCCGCCCTTGTTCGGCAGCGGCAGCAGTGCGTGGACGATGCGCGGGCCCAGGTCGCGGGCCGGGTTGATGGCGTAACCGGTCGGACCGCCGAGCGAGAGGCCGATGCTGACCACGGTCAGGGCGACGATGAGGCCGCCGAGGGTGCCGAGGCCCTTGCCCGAGTCGTTCAGGCCGTACGCGAGGACGGCGAGCACGAGCACCAGGGTGCCGATGATCTCGGTCGCGAGGTTCTGCCAGACGTTGCGGACCTCGGGGCCGGTGGAGAAGACGCCGAGCACCGGGCCGGCGTTCGGCTCCGTCTTCTGGTCGACCATGCCCGCGTGCTCGGACTTGGCGGCGACGATCTCAGGATCGGTGAGGTGGGCCTGGAACTGGCCGTAGTACGCCACCCAGGCGAGCGTGGCACCGATCATGGCGCCGAGCAGCTGGCCGGCGAAGTAGACCGGGACGTTGCCCCATTCGCCGTCCTTGATCGCGATACCGAGCGTCACGGCGGGGTTGAGGTGGGCACCGGACAGGGTGCCGGTCAGGTAGACCGCGGTCATGACCGCGAAACCCCACCCGAAGGTGATCGCCAGCCAGCCCGCGTTCTGCGCCTTCGAGCGCTTGAGCACGACCGCGGCGACCACGCCGGCGCCGAGCAGGATGAGGACGGCGGTCCCGATGGTCTCGCCGATGAAGATGTCGGAGCTGGACACCCGCGACTCCTTACGTACGTCCAGGGGTGGGCGGACACCGGTCCCGCCGGTGGTTCCGCGCACTCGGTGAGTGCTGCACCGGTCCTTGGCCTTGCCACACCCTAACGCGTATTGCCGGTAGGTGTTCGACATTGCCGACCGATGAACGGCAGTTTTCCGCCTGTGTGAAGAACCCGTCAAGGCCTGGCCAGGTCAAAGAACCGGATCGTTACCACTCGGTACGATCGACCAAATCCGGCCAATCCATGATCAGTAAATGACAAAACCCACCCAAACGCAGCTCGAAGCCGCCCTGGGTGGGTGGGATGCGTCAGGTCAAGCTCAGAACCGGCCCGCTCCGAGGTCGCGTGAAACCGACCGGGCGCAGTCCCGTACGGAGGCCACCAGGGCCGCCCGGGGCTCGCCGGACTCCCCGCAGACCCGCTCCACGGCCCCCGCCACGGCGACCGCGCCGACCGGCATCCTGCGCCGGTCGTGGATGGGCGCGGCGACCGAGGCGATGCCCTCCCAGGTCTCCTCGACATCGGCGGCCCAGCCGCGCGCCCGCGTCAGCCCGAGAACCTCCTCGAACCCGGCCGCGTCCGTGACCGTACGCGGGGTGAACGCCTCGCGCTCCACTTCCACCACCTGGGTGTGCGCCACCGGGTCGTACGCGGACAGCACCTTGCCCAGAGCGGTGGAATGCAGCGGCTGCATGGCCCCCACCTCCAGCACCTGGCGGCTGTCGTCGGGCCGGAACACGTGGTGCATGATCAGCACCCCGCTCTTGTGCAGCACGCCCACGTACACGCTCTCGCCGCTCGCCCGGGCCAGGTCGTCCGTCCACACCAGGGCGCGGGCGCGCAGCTCGTGCACGTCCAGATAGCTGTTGCCCAGGCGCAGCAGCTCCGCGCCCAGCTGGTAGCGGCCCGAAGCCGGGTCCTGCTCGACGAAGCCCTCCGCCTGAAGGGTGCGCAGGATGCCGTGCGCCGTCCCCTTCGCCAGGCCCAGGGAGGACGCCACGTCCGACAGCCCCAGCCGGCGCTCGCCACCCGCCAGGAGTCGCAGCATCGCAGCGGCTCGTTCGAGCGACTGGATGTTCCGTGCCATGGCGCAGCCTCCTGCTGACGTAGTTCGACAATGCTGAACACTATCGGTCGATGCCGACTTTTTGCATGGTGAGGGGTTCCGTACGCACGTTTGCATCGCCACACTCGCGCCGACACACCCGAGCGGACGTACCGCGCACAGAATGCAGTCCGCCACGTGGGACACCCTCACCGGGTCCGGTGCCACGCGGTTACCCTGGCCGCGTGCACCCTTGACACAGAGGGGGTGCAAAGCCGACAGCCGTCGCATCCCAGGGAGCTCAACCATGGCCTCGTTGCCGAACCCGCCCGCAGACACCCAGACCCGGGCCGATGCCCTCCGAGAGGCGCTCGCGACCCGCGTGGTCGTCGCCGACGGAGCCATGGGAACGATGCTCCAGGCGCAGGACCCCTCCATGGAGGACTTCCAGCAGCTCGAAGGATGCAACGAGGTCCTCAACGTCACCCGCCCCGACATCGTGCGCACCGTCCACGAGGCGTACTTCGGGGTGGGCGTGGACTGCGTGGAGACGAACACCTTCGGTACGAACCTCGCCGCCCTCGCCGAGTACGACATCGCGGAGCGCAACTTCGAGCTGTCGGAGGCGGGTGCGCGCATCGCCCGCGAGGTCGCCGACGAGTTCACCGCGTCCACCGGGCAGCAGCGCTGGGTGCTGGGCTCGATCGGCCCCGGCACCAAGCTCCCCACCCTGGGCCACATCACCTACGCCCAGATCCGCGACGCCTACCAGATCAACGCGGAGGGGCTGCTCTCCGGCGGCGCCGACGCGCTGCTCGTGGAGACGACGCAGGACCTGCTCCAGACGAAGTCCTCGATCATCGGCGCCCGGCGGGCGATGGAGGCGCTGGGCGTTTCCGTGCCGCTGATCTGCTCGGTGACGGTGGAGACGACCGGCACGATGCTGCTGGGTTCGGAGATCGGTGCGGCGCTGACGGCGCTGGAGCCGCTGGGCATCGACATGATCGGCCTGAACTGCGCGACCGGCCCCGCCGAGATGAGCGAGCACCTGCGCTACCTCGCCCGCAACGCCCGCATCCCGCTCTCCTGCATGCCCAACGCCGGCCTGCCCGTCCTCACCAAGGAGGGCGCGCACTACCCGCTCAGCGCGGCGGAGCTCGCGGACGCCCAGGAGACCTTCGTCCGCGAGTACGGCCTCTCCCTGGTCGGCGGCTGCTGCGGCACCACCCCCGAGCACCTGCGGCAGGTGGTCGAGCGGGTCCGCGGCACGGCCATCACCCAGCGCACCCCCCAGCCGGAGCCCGGCGCGGCCTCGCTCTACCAGACGGTGCCGTTCCGGCAGGACACCTCGTACATGGCGATCGGTGAGCGGACGAACGCGAACGGGTCGAAGAAGTTCCGCGAGGCGATGCTGGAGGCCCGTTGGGACGACTGTGTGGAGATGGCGCGGGATCAGATCCGTGAGGGCGCGCACATGCTGGACCTGTGCGTGGACTACGTGGGCCGTGACGGTGTCGCGGACATGCAGGAGCTGGCGGGGCGGTTCGC